>CALFLM010000060.1 GCA_937880075.1 uncultured Romboutsia sp.
TTATTATAATTGTGACCAAATAAAGGATATTAGGTCATATGTTATGAATTATGCATCAAAGATAAATAGCATAAACTTAACTGAAGAATTAGAAAATAAATTAATAAATGAGGTAAGTAATGCTTATATTTACAATTTAGCTATATCTTGTGAATTAGAAGCTAAATTATATTCTAATTAAATTAATTAAATATAATTTATATATTTTAATAATTCAATATATGATTACCTTTAAATTAACAGGCATTGATATTAATATATCAGTGCCTGTTATATTTTTATATGATAATACCTTATAAAGAATTTAATTTATTGATAACCATAAATATATAGTTAAGTTTAAAATTTTTAATAATATATTAATACTTGTATTTTTTAGAGTAGTTTTATAATATTACTTATGATATATTTTAAAGATATAAAATATCATAAATAATATTTAGTTAATTAACTCGTTGTGCTAGTTGATTATAATTATTGAAAATACTAGAGTTCAACAAACTATATTTTGATATTTAAAAAAATCTATACAGTAATTGCAATATGTTTAGTAAAATAACTAGCACAACAGATTAATTAAAAGATATATATCTATAAAAATTCTTAGATACTATGATGAAATTAGACTATTAAAACTAGCATATATAAATAAAGATAATAAATATAGACACTATAGTATATAACAATTTATGAAAATAGTATCGTAAGATGAAATAAAAAGGAGGAAAATGAAATGTTTAAACAGTTTTTAGATTATGCAATACCATCAGCTTTGGCTATGTGTATAGCATCATTGAATACAATAATAGATGGTGTATTTTTAGGAAATGGAGTCGGAGATGCTGCACTAGGAGCAGTTAATATAGTAATGCCAATTACAATAGTATTTTTTGGACTTGCAACTATGGTATCAGTAGGTGGAGGTGCATTAATATCAAAGCATTTTGGAGCAAATGAAGATGAAAAAGGCATTAGTATATTTAGACAAGTTACATATATGCTAATATTAATGAGTCTTTGTTTAAGTGCAGTTTGTGTTGTATTTGCAAAACCAATAGTTAAAATAATGGGAGCGACTGAAAATCTACAACCATTGGCAGCAGAGTATCTAAAATATTATGCAATGTTTTGTTTACCAAGTTTATTAGGAATTGCATTTAATAGCTTTTTAAGAAATGATAATAAGCCAAAGCTTGCAATGGTATCTACAATATGTGGAACTATAAGTAATATAATTTTAAATTATATATTCATATTTAAATTAGGATTGGGTATAAAAAGTGCAGCAATAGCCACAGGATTTGGTCAAATAGTAACTCTTTTAATAGCCCTTCCTCACTTTATATTAAAAAAAGGAAAATTAAGTTTTGGAAAGCAAAGTTTAGATATGAATACAATAAAGGAAGTATTTAGAATAGGAGTACCGTCATTTTTTGCAGAGGCAGCTTTTTCAGTAATAATATTTGTTCATAATTTAGTTTTAGTTAATACAATTGGAGAAATAGGTATATCTACCTATGCAATAATAAACTATATAACTACGAATATATATTTAGTACTTCTAGGAGTTACTCTTGGAGCTCAGCCACTTATAAGTTATAATTATGGAGCTAAAGATAGTGAAAAAATGCTAGTATTTTATAAACTTTCAAATAGAATATCAATTGTATTAGGAATAATTTTTGCTTTACTATGTTTTGTATTTGGAAGAGAAATAATTTCTGTATTTACATCAGATAAAGAGCTTATAAATATATCATATATAGCAGTAAATATAAATAACTTAGCATATTTATTTATAGGAAAAAATTTAACTACAACTATGTATTATCAAGCTATAGAGATACCAAGATATTCAAATATGATATGTGCAATGAGATCTATATTAATTTTACCTATAGTATTAGTTATTATGGCGAAAGCTTTTGGTGAAAATGGAATATGGATTAGTATGGCAATATCAGAGTTTATAATTATATTAATATCAAAAAAAGTATTTAATATAAATAAGTGTACAGAAAATGCAGTAGCTAACTTAGCATTATAATTTCAAATAATTTCAGAAAAAACCATGTCATAAAAATGATGTGGTTTTTTGTTTCAAGAAAAGCAGTTATTATAAAAATAAATTTTTCTTTAATATATATAAATCATATATTTATATTAAAAAAAGTGTATAATCATATAAGATATAAAGATAAGGAGGGAACTATGAACATTCAAATTAACATACTAAAATTTTTTCAAAGTATAAGAAATCCAATACTAAATGCTTTGTTTTTGATATTAACAATAAGTACAGAAACGCCAGTTATAGTTATTTTAATTGCTATTATGTACTGGTGTATAAATAAAAAGTATGGTCAAAAACTTTTATTTACATTGATACCGAACATAGTAATAAATACAGGGATAAAAGAGTTTGTAAAAGCACCTAGACCTATAGGAACGGCTGGACTTGAATCTCTTAGAGTGTCGACTGCGACTGGTTATTCTTTTCCAAGTGGGCATACACAAACTGCTACTACATTTTGGACAAGTTTAATAATTATATTTAAGAAAAAATGGATATATATATTAGGTTCAGTAATGATACTAGGAGTGGGCGTATCTAGGTTGTATTTAGGTGTTCATTGGCCGATAGATGTCATTGCTGGATGGATATTTGGTATATTGTTTACAGTAATATTTGCAAAAATATTTGATATAGTAGATGAAAATAAAAACTATAAATTATTACTTTTAGTATTAATACCATTTATAATTTTTATTTTTATAGTGAAAAGCGAGTCATATATAAAAATGTTTGGACTTTTAGTAGGATTTGTATTAGGATACATAATTGAAGATAGCTTTATAAAATTTAAGACTATAGATGATTATAAAAAAGAAGTAAACTTTAGCTCAAAAGTAGATACTAAAGTAGATACTAATAAAGGTTATATAGTTAAAAGTGCATATAGATTTATATTAGGAATATTTACACTTTTAGCAGTATACTTAGTATTAAAATATATAATGCCAGAATATGTATTATTTAACTTTATACGATATTTAATAATATCTTTATATGCTGTAGCAGGAGTTCCAGCATTATTTAAGATTTCAAAATTAGCTTAAAATAAATATAAACTTGAGGTGACAATTTGAAAAAAGTAGTAGTAATAGGAGCTGGAGCAGCAGGTATGATGGCAGCAGCAACTGCAGCAAATAGAGGATTAGATGTAACATTAATAGAGAAAAATCATAGGGTTGGAAGAAAAATATTAATAACAGGAAAAGGTAGATGTAATATAACTAATGATTGTGATATAGAAGAGCTAATAGAGAATGTACCTACAAATGGTAAATTTTTATATAGTGCATTTTACACTTTTACAAATACTGATGTTATTGATATGTTTAATAAACTAGGTGTAGAAACTAAAACTGAAAGAGGAAAAAGAGTATTTCCTTTAAGTGATAAAGCCAATGACGTTGCTAATGCCCTTGAGAAAATGGTAAAAAGTCAAAAAGTAAAATTACTTCTTAATACGAAAGTAGATAAAGTGGTATCAAAAGGAGGTAAGGCAGAGAAGGTAATATTAGATAATAAGAAGGAAATACTATGCGATAGTGTAATAATAGCAACAGGAGGTCTTAGTTATCCATTAACAGGATCAACAGGAGATGGATATAAATTTGCAAAGAATCTTGGCCATAGTATAGTAGATACTAAGCCATCATTAGTAGGAATAGAAGTACAAGAATCATTTGTAAAAGAACTTGAAAAATTAGTTCTTAGAAATATTGAAATAGAAGTTTATAATAGTAAAAATAAAAAAATATATGATGATTTTGGGGAACTTGAGTTTACAAAGTATGGTGTGGATGGACCCGTTATAAAGTCGGCTAGTTGTAGAATGAAAGATACTACAAAAGAAAACTATAAAATAGTATTAGATTTAAAACCTGCATTAGATGAAGAAAAATTAGATAAAAGGATACAAAGAGATTTCCAAAAATATATTAATAAAAAGTTTGAAAATTCATTAGATGATTTGTTGCCTAAAAAATTAATTCCTATAATAATAAGATTGAGCGAAATAGATAAGGATACAGTTGTACATCAAATATCTAGAGAACAGAGAAAGTCTTTAGTTCACTTATTAAAGAATATAACTTTAACTGTAAAAAGATATAGACCTATAGAGGAAGCTATAATAACATCTGGTGGCGTTAAAGTAAATGAAATAAATTCTAGTACGATGGAATCAAAATTAATAGAAGGTCTTTTCTTTGCTGGAGAAGTTATAGATGTAGATGCATATACAGGTGGATTTAATCTTCAAATTGCATTTTCAACAGGATATTTAGCTGGATACTATTGTTAGAAGAATATTATTGTGTGTAAAAAATTACCAAGGATGAAAAGTAGTAAAGTCCATATAATACTACCAAGAAACAAAAATATTTAGAAAGAAGGTAATCAACAATGGCAAACAACAATAATAATCAAAAAGTAGTTCCACAAGCTAAACAAGCTTTAAACCAAATGAAATTAGAAATAGCTAATGAATTAGGTATGAATAACTACCAACAAATGGATAAAGGTAACTTAACAGCTAGAGAAAATGGTTATGTAGGTGGATACATGACTAAAAAATTAGTTCAAATGGCTGAACAACAAATGGCTGGAAAGCAACAACAATAATAATAAATTAGTAGAAATAGCCTTAGAAATTTATACTTTTATAAATTTCTAAGGCTATTATTATTTTAAATGGTAATAAAATTTTACTTTATGGATAAAATACAAAAGAATATATAGAGAAGGAGTGGTACATATGTCTACAGTAAACTTTGAGGAAATAAAAACTAAATTTATAAATGCAGATTTAGATGAAAAAATACGTATTTATACAACAACAGAAGGATTATCAGTTGCTGAATTTAGAGAGTTACTTAAATATTATCCAATACAACACTTATCAAAACTAGAAAAAGCATTAGGTTAATATAAAAATATAATATAAATAAATTAAAAAGAAGTCATATGACTTCTTTTTAATTTAAGCTAGACTTATGTACATAATTATATATTCGTTCATTTCCTAAATCTATAGACTGAGTAGTTATATATTGCATAACACAATCAACATCACAACTATTTAAATATTCAAGAGGAATTGACAAAGTGTAACCACTAGATTCTAGTAAATTTTTAAGTTTTAATCTTTGAGATATGATAGTTTTTTCTGGTGTAGATTTTATATTTCTTTTCTTGATAGTTGATAAGTTTTCATTTTGAATATTTATTAATTTTTCTATATAAGATGTATAAGATTCCTTAAAATCGTTTTCTGATAAAAGTTTTTGATCTAATATATCATTTATATCTCCATTAGATATGATATTTTCAACAAATTTATCAGCAGTTAATTTTCCAGTAGTAATTCCTTTTTGATATTTTCTAAGTATTTTTTTCGTATAATTATAAATTTTACTACGAATTTCTAGATCTAATTGTTCAATTTGCATAATAAGACTCCTTTATTTATAGAGTTATAAAACTTAATATTTTTATTATTGTCAAGTATAAAAAATAATATAATTGTAAAAATATAAAAATATAAATAATTTGGAGGTTTTACTATGATAAATGGAATAATAAAGCTTTTTTATTCTGAAGTTGTAAAAACTAATATAAAAAAAATGCCAAATGGAGAGTATTCCTTAAAAGATGAATATAAAGAAATTAAAAATTTAACACTTAAAATAGATAGTTTAGTACTTAAGACGATAAAATTTATGATAGGAATAATTACACTTATATTAGCATTTGAAATAAATACTATATTAGGAGTGGGATTATTTTTAATAGAATTTTTATATATAATTTATAAAAAAAACTTAGAGCAACGAATTTTAGAGAGTATAAAGCATTTAAAAGATAATGTAGAGATGACAACATTAGATGTATTAACTGATAGAGGGAAGTCAGGTATAAATATACTTATAACTCTTTTGATACTTGGGCTTATAACAAATTTTAATTGGTCTATAATGATTAGTTTTATAGTTGTTTTTTTATTTACTATAAAAGATATATATAGTAATATTAAATAAATGACGAAATAAGGGGGAGGGCTAGTATGTTTAATAATAACAATACAGAAAATTATAAAATGAAAAACTTAGTTGATATATCAGCTATGGTAACTCAATCATTAAATTTCTTTGATATAAAGGATAAAATAATAGAAAAAATGCTTGAGGTAGTTCATCCCACTAAGGCATGTGTAAATTTATTTTATAGAAATAACTATGAATATGCTTATCTAGTATGTTCTGAGACTTTAAATAAAATACCAAATTTATTTGATATAAAAACTCCAAGAGGGGTTAAGGTAGATTTTAATGAATATCCTAAATATATACATGAAGCTGTAGCAAAAAAGGAAATAGTGTATATAGAAAATATATTTGAAGATGAAAGAGCAATAGATGAAAGAGAATTAGCCAAAATAGAGGGATATGTTGGAAGAATTGTTTTTCCTCTTGTTGTTAATTATAATGTAGTAGGTTTTATGACTTGTTTTTTAACTAAAGAAGATAAAATAAATGAATACGATATAGATTTTATATCATCTGTATCATCTCTTATAAGTTTATCTATAGATATAACAATGAAAAATAATAACACTCATATGTTAGTTCATAAATTAAGAGGTGCTATTAGCTCCATAAATGAAGCAATAAAAAAACTCTATTTTAATAATAATATAAATGAGTTTTTAGACCATTTAAGTAAACAAGCCTGCCATATAACACACAGTAAGGAAGCTATAATAATAACGGAAAAAGTAGAGAATAAAAATAAGATGTTTAGCTTCTATAGTGTAGAAGGCAAAAAGCAAACTAATATATATCCTATAATAGGAAAAATTCTATCTCAAGATTCTATAGGAGAGTATTGTAATGAAAATAAATTAAATTATAAGGAAATAAATAACTATATATACTATAAGATTAAAGATAAAGATAGTAAATCGGTTATTGGTTATATAGTATGTGCAAATAGCCCTACTTATACAGAAGATGATTTAAATATATTAAGTATATTTGCAAAACAGCTTTCGGTAGCACTTAAACTATATGAATATAATTTAGTGGAAATTAAACATAAGATTCTTGAAAATGAACTAGATATATTAAATAAGCAGCAAAAACTAATAATGAATGAAAGTAAAATAAAATATAATATAGACAATGAGTTAAATTTCTACCATAAACCAGCCAAAGTAGTAGGTGGGGATTTTTATCATGCAATAAAAGTTAGTGATGAGAAAATAGTATATATACTAGCTGATGTAATGGGGCATGGTATAGTATCAAATTATGCAGTAGCTATTATAAAAGGTGCATTTAAAGTATTATCTAGAACTTGTAATTCCCCTGGAGAAATAATGACTAACTTAAATGATATGCTTTATGATGAATTTGATAAAATGGGGATATTCACAACTTGCTTAGTAAGTATGATAGATACAAAAGAAAACACAATAACAATATCAAATGCAGGCCACTATAGTCCTATCGTAATAAAAAAAGATAGCTCTATAAAAATAGATTTAAATTGTAAAAAAGGAATACCTATAGGGGTTATAGAAGATGCAATCTATGAAAATAATGTATTAAGTTTAGATGAATGTAGTATGATTTGCATGTACACTGATGGGGTATTAGAAATAAAAAATAAATCAAAAGAAGAATATGGAATATCTAGATTAGAAAGTTTTATAAAAAATAATTATACAAATAATCAAGAAGTAATTATAGAAAATCTTAAGAATGAGCTTAAAGAATTCTCTAATAAGGATAACTATGATGATGATATATTAATAGTTATGCTAAAGAATAATTAAGGGGGGATAATATGGATACAGATATTTTAATAATAAATGGAAGCCCTAGAAAAAATAAAAATTGCTTTAAAATTTCTGAAGAAATAATAAATACATTGAATAAAAATAATATTTCAAATAAAATATTTAATATTTATGATATGAATATAGAATATTGTACAGCATGCGGTTTTTGTGAAAAAACTGGATTTTGTAAATTTAAAGATGATATGACTCCAATGTATAAAATGTTTGATAAGGCTAAAGGAGTTATAGTTATAAGTCCTGTAAATTTTGATTGTATAACTGCAAAATTAAAAACACTAGTAGATAGAACACAGGCAATTTATGCAAGTAAATATATATTAAAAAAGCCTTCAATAGATAGAAATAAAAAACGTATAGGGATGTACATTGCTGTAGGTGGATCTACCCCTTATAAAACACAATTTATGGGGGGGCAAATAGTAATGGATTTTTTCTTTAAAAGTGTAAATAATAAATTAAAATATAATATATATCTAAATAATACAGATAAGTTAGAATATGAAGAAAATACATCATTTAAAGAAATACTAAAAGAAAACTTAAATAACTATATAGTGGATATAAAAGAGCTTGATTAAACAAGCTCTTTTTGAGCAGAAAAAATAAAGGAGGAAATTATGTTAAGATACTTAACTAGCGGAGAATCACATGGAAAAAGTTTAATATCAGTATTAGATGGAATACCAGCTAATATTGAATTAAATATAGATGAAATAAACCATGAACTAGAAAAAAGACAATGTGGATATGGTCGTGGTGGACGAATGAAAATAGAAAAAGATAAGATTAATATTTTAGGTGGTGTAAGAGGCAAAATAACATTAGGAGGACCTATATCTATAGAAATAGAAAACAAAGATTATAAAAATTGGATTCAATATATGAACCCTATGGAAGATATTGATTTTGAAACTAAAAAAGTAGATAAAGTAAGACCTGGACATGCTGATTTAGTAGGATGTCTAAAATATGATTTTGATGATGCTAGAAATGTACTTGAAAGATCAAGCGCAAGAGAAACGGCAAGTAAGGTAGCTATAGGTGCAATTTGCAAACAAGTTTTAAAAAATTTTAATATAGATTTTACTTCTCATGTTGTTCAAATTGGAAGTATAAAAGATCATAATAAATATGAATTTGATTATATAAAAGAAAATGTAGATAAAAGCCAAGTTAGATGTATAAATCAAGAAATAGAAAAAGAAATAATAAAAGAAATAGACAAGGTAAAATCTGAAGGAGATACTTTAGGTGGAGTTGTGGAAATAAGAGTAAAAAACTTAATACCAGGACTAGGCTCATATACTCAATTTGATAAAAAAATAGATGGAGAATTAGCAATGCACTTAATGAGTGTACAAGCTATAAAAGGTGTAGAGATCGGAATAGGGTTTGATGTTGCAAATAATTCAGGTTCTAATGTTATGGATGAAATATACTATAACAATGAAGAAGGAATAAAAAGAAAAACTAATCAACTAGGTGGAATTGAAGGTGGTATGACAACAGGTGAAGAGTTAGTCATAAGGTGTGCAATGAAGCCTATTCCAACACTTTATAAGCCACTTAAGTCTATAAATGTAAATACATTAGAAAGCTATAGTGCTAGTATAGAGCGCTCAGATAACTGTGCTGTTCCGGCATGTAGTGTAGTTTGTGAAAATGTAGTGGCATTTGTTATATGCAAATATTTCCTAGATAAAATAGGTGGAGATAGTTTAAAGGATTTAAAATCAAATTATGAGTCATATATAAAAAGGTTAGGTGAAAGAGGTTGGAAAAGATAATAAATGATGTTTGTAATATAGTAATAGATAATAGTTATAATAACTTTACATCATCAGTTTATGAGTTTAATAATAAGAATATTGAAAACTTATCTAAATTTAATATAAATGAAATATATGATGAAGTATTAATTATAAGTGATGATAATGTATATAATCATCAACGTGACAATTTTATAAATAATATAAAAGTAAAATTTGTATATGAATATATAATTCCAGCAGGAGAAAATTCGAAATCATTATCAGTATATGAAGATATAATTAAGTACTGCATAAAAATAAATTTATCTAGAAAATCACTAATAATAGCCTTAGGTGGTGGAGTAGTTGGTGATTTAGCTGGATTTGTATCATCTACATATATGAGAGGCATTGATGTTTTTCAAGTACCAACAAGTCTATTATCACAAGTAGACTCATCTGTAGGGGGAAAAACAGGTATAAATATAGATAATTTTAAAAATATAATTGGGACTTTTTATCAACCTAAATTTACATATATAAATATAGATGCTTTAAAAACATTGCCATATAATGAGTTCATATCTGGAATGGCAGAAATTATAAAATATAGTATAATATACGATTATGACTTTTTAGATTATCTGATAAATAATAGTGAAAGTATATTAAATAAAGATAATGAAACGCTACATTATGTGGTTAAGAAATGTATAGAAATAAAAGCTGATATAGTTTCTAAAGATGAAAAAGAAGGTAATCTTAGAAAAATATTAAACTTTGGACATACATTTGGACATGGTGTTGAAAAGCTTTGTAAAATAAGTCATGGTGAAGCTGTAAGTGTTGGTATGAACATGGCGTTTAAATTGTCTCTAGAAAAAGGATATATAGATGAAAGTTATTATGATAAGTTTATAAAAGTATGCGATAAATTTAATTTACCTTTAAAGTTTAATATATCTTTAGATGAAGAAGATGAAATTACTGAAAAAGATAAAGATAAGATAAACAAAGAAATACTTGAAATAATGAAAAATGATAAAAAAAATAGTTTTGGAAAGGTTAATTTGATACTTCCAATAGATTTTGGAAAGGTTGAAATTATTGACAATATAGATGAAGATGAAATATTAAAGATAATAAAGGGGGCAAATAATGCTTAAAGGAAGTTTTGAACTTATAGGTGACAAGTCTATATCGCATAGAGCAGTAATGTTTTCTTCTATATCTAAAGGACATAACAAAATAAGCAATTTCTTAATGGGAAAAGACTGTTTAAGCACAATATCTTGCTTTAGAAAAATGGGTGTAGATATACAAATAGATGGTAAGGATGTATATGTTAAAGGTAATGGATTATATGGACTTCAAAGACCTGAAGGTATATTAGACGTAGGTAATTCAGGAACTACAATGAGACTTATGATGGGTATAATAGCTGGAAATAAATTTGATGCAACTTTAATTGGAGATGATTCTATAGCTAAAAGACCGATGAAAAGAGTAACAGATCCATTAAGAGTTATGGGATGTAATATAGAAGGAAAAGATGATGCTAACTATACGCCGATAAAAATATGTGGTGGAAATTTAAAAGCTATAAACTACCATATGCCTGTTGCATCAGCTCAAGTAAAATCAGCCTTGATACTTGCAAGTCTTTATGCTAATGATACTAGCTTTATATATGAAAAGATAAAAAGTAGAAACCATACAGAAATAATGCTAAAGTCATTTGGGGCAGATATAAATATAGAAAATTTAAAAATAAGTGTAAATCCAGTAGATGAGCTATTTAGTCAAGATATATATGTACCAGGAGATATATCATCAGCAGCATTTATAATAGTTTCAGCGTTAATTAATAAAGGTTCAGAAGTAATTATAAAAAATGTAGGATTAAATGAAACTAGAACTGGTATAATAGATGTAGTTAAAAATATGAATGGCAATATTGAAATAATAAATGAAAGGTTAGTTGGTGGAGAATTAGTAGGTGACTTATTAGTTAGATATACACCAAATTTATGTGCAACTACAATAGATAAGGATATAATTCCAAGACTTATAGATGAAATTCCAGTAATAGCGGTACTTGCTACACAAGCTGAAGGTACTACTATAATAAAGGATGCACATGAGCTTAAAGTAAAAGAAAGTAACAGAATAAAGGCGATGGTAGATAACTTAAAAGTATTAGGTGCGGATATAAAAGAATTAGAAGATGGTATGATAATAAAAGGAAAAACTAAATTAAATGGTGGAAAAATAAAGACATTCAAAGACCATAGAATAGCAATGGCATTTTCTACTTTAAATTTAATATCTGACGAAAAAATAAAATTAGATGATGAAGATTGTATAAATGTATCATTCCCAGGGTATTTTGATCTTATAAAAAGTTTAACAAAATAATACTAGATTACAAAATATATAAAGTATAAAAACAAATTAAAGTTAACAAAATAGTATAAGAGGGTTTTTGATAAGATCATTGAATTATCAAGAATGTATCGATGATTTTATTAGCTAAAAAGCTAATAAAATCATTTGATTTATTGTTAAATATTATATATAATGTATCATGTATACAAAAGAATTAGGAGGAATTTAAGATGAAATTACCAATAGCATTATCTAATAGACACGTTCACTTAAGTCAAGCGGACATAGAAACTTTATTTGGTGCAGGACATGAGTTAACTCATTTCAAGCCATTATCTCAACCGGGACAATATGCTTGTGAAGAAAAGGTTGATTTAGTAGGACCTAAAGGTACTATAAAAGGAGTTAGAGTTTTAGGACCAGCTAGACCTAGTACACAAGTTGAAATATCTTTAGCTGATGGATTTGCTTTAGGAATAAAAGCTCCAATAAAAGAATCTGGTGATATAGCAGGAACTCCAGGCGTTAAATTAGTAGGGCCAGCAGGAGAAGTAGAATTATCAGAAGGTGTTATAGTTGCTTCTAGACATATACATATGAGCTTAGAAGATGCAGCTAGATTTGGTGTAACTGATAAGCAAATAGTAAAAGTTAGAACTTTTGGACCAAGAGCAGTAGTATTTGAAAATGTATTAGTAAGAGCTAATGCTAACTTTGCACTAGAAATGCACGTAGACGTTGAAGAAGGAAATGCTGCAGGTGTTAGAAATGGTGAAGAAGTAGAATTAATAGCTGAATAATTATATATAAAATAACGGATTTTTTTAATCCGTTATTTTATTTTTAAATATTTTTTTCATACTCAATTCCGTAATCATACATTTGTTCAAGTAGAGGTATCATTTTTTGCCCCATATCAGTTAAGCTATATTCAACTTTAGGTGGAACTACGGGAAAAACTTCTCTATGTATAAGTCCATCTTCTTCTAAACTTCTAAGTTGATTAGTTAGCATTTTTTGTGTAATATCTGGCAATTTTCTTTTTATCTCGCTGAATCTAAGACTTCCACTACTTAAATACCAAAGGATTAGTATTTTCCATTTACCAGATACTAATCTGTGAAATAAAGTCATAGGGCATGTTTCATACTTTAAACAACGGTTTGACATATGACATTTACTATGAGAATTTAAGCTCATATGTAAGCACCTCACATTTTTATTTTATAAAGCTAGTATATCATAAATATGATATATAACAATATACATAGTATACAAAAATATACTATGTATATTTTAAGTATCTACATATAAAAAAAGTGCCTACTTGTTATATTTGAATCAAGAATATATTATTAGGTTGTAAATTATAGTAAATAATATGTTATTTTCTTGTTAATTATAAATAATGCTATAAAAAATAAGTTTATACAAATCACATAATATGATAACATAATATGTAAGTATATAACGAAAAAATAGTAAAAAGGAGAATTTGTAATGAACAGAAAAATAGCTAATATGATAGATCATACAATATTAAAAGCTACAACAACTAAAGAAGATGTAGTTAAGTTATGTAATGAAGCAAAGGAATATGGATTTTTCTCGGTTTGTATAAATCCGGCAAATATAGAATTAGCAAAAGAAGAATTAAAAGGAAGCAATGTTAAAGTATGTACAGTTATAGGCTTCCCTCTAGGAGCAAATACTTCAACTGTTAAAGCTTTTGAAACTAAAGATGCAATAGCTAAAGGTGCAGATGAAGTAGATATGGTTATAAACATAGGTGCTTTAAAAGATAAAAACTATGAATTAGTATATGAAGATATAAAAGCAGTAGTAGATGCAGCAAACAAAGAAGCTTTAGTAAAAGTTATAATAGAAACTTGTTATTTAACTGATGAAGAAAAGAAAATAGCTTGTGAACTTGCTGTTAAAGCAGGAACTGATTACGTAAAAACTTCTACAGGGTTTGGAACAGGTGGATCAACACCAGTTGATATAAAACTTATGAGAGAAACTGTAGGAGATAATATTGGTGTAAAGGCATCTGGCGGTGTTAGATGTGAAGAAGATGCAGTTAAAGTAATAGATGCTGGAGCTACTAGAATAGGTGCGAGTGCTTCAATTGCTATAGTATGTGGAGAAAATTCATCTAAAAGTGATTATTAATACTCAATAAAAATTTAATGCTTAAGTAATACTTTTATGGGTATTTAAAATATATATAAAAAACAATTAAAACATAAAATAAATAGTAAAATTAAATTAGTTTATAATATTATTTATACTTAGAATAAAGAAGGAATCTATAAAAATTTATAGAATACCTTCTTTATTATGTAAATTATAACATAATATTTATATGTATATAATTGTATTAAATTACATATTTTAACCAAGGATTTAATACTTAGACTACATAGGAGTAATATTAAGGAGGATACATATCATGGCTAAATTCATGAAAACTGTTGATGGAAATACAGCGGCTTCACACGTTGCCTACGCATTTACTGATGTGGCAGCTATATTCCCAATAACACCATCATCTACAATGGCAGAAGTAGTTGATGAATGGGCAGCTCAAGGAAAGAAAAATATATTCGGACAAAAAGTTAATGTTGTAGAAATGCAATCAGAAGCTGGAGCTGCTGGAGCATTCCACGGTTCATTACAAGCGGGTGCTTTAACTACAACATTTACTGCATCTCAAGGTTTATTATTAATGTTACCTAACATGTATAAGGTTGCTGGGGGATTACTTCCAGGAGTATTCCACGTAAGTGCTCGTGCTCTTGCTACTTCAGCATTATCTATATTTGGTGACCATCAAGATGTTATGGCAGCAAGACAAACTGGATGTGTACTATTAGCTTCAGGATCAGTTCAAGAAGTTGCAGATATAGCACCAGTTGCACACTTAGCTGCAATAGAAGGTAAACTACCTTTTATACATTTCTTTGATGGATTCAGAACATCACATGAAATACAAAAAGTTGAATTATTAGAATATAGTGACTATGCGTCATTATTAAACATGGAAGCTGTTAAAGCATTTAGAGATAGTGCTTTATCTCCAAATCACCCAGTAACTCGTGGTACAGCTCAAAATGATGATATATACTTCCAAACAAGAGAAGCATCAAATAAATACTACAATAATATAGTAGGTGTAGTAGAGAAATACATGGCTAAAATGTCTGAATTAACAGGAAGAAAGCATGGATTATTCAACTACTACGGAGATGAAAATGCAAAGAATATAATAGTAGCTATGGGTTCTGTTACAGAAACTATAGAAGAAACTATAGATTATTTAAATGCTAAAGGTGGAAGCTATGGTTTAGTTAAAGTTCATTTATACAGACCATTCTCTAATAAGCACTTATTAGAAGCTATACCAACTTCAGTTGAAAGAATATGTGTACTTGATAGAACTAAGGAACCAGGTTCAACAGGTGAACCATTATACTTAGATGTACGTAATGCATTCTTCGATGCAGAAAATGCACCAATGATAATAGGTGGAAGATACGGATTAGGTTCAAAAGATGTTACTCCTACAGACATAAAAACTGTATTTGATAACTTAACATCAGAAAAGCCTAAGAACAACTTCACATTAGGTATAGTAGATGATGTTACAAATACTTCATTAGAAACATCTGAATCAATAAAAATAGCTTACCCAGGTACTGTAAGATGTAAGTTCTGGGGATTAGGATCTGATGGTACAGTTGGAGCTAATAAGCAAGCTATAAAAATAATAGGAGATAACACAGATAAGTATGCTCAAGCTTACTTTGCATATGATTCTAAAAAATCTGGTGGTATAACAATGTCTCACTTAAGATTTGGAGATGATCCTATAAGATCAACTTACTTAATAGATGAAGCTGATTACATAGCTTGTCATAACCAATCATATGTTAACCAATATGATTTATTAAAGGGACTTAAGAATGAGGGAGTATTCGTACTTAACACTATATGGTCTCAAGAAGAATTAGAACAAAACTTACCAGCTAAGATGAAGAAATTTATAGCTGATAACAATATAAACTTCTATACTGTAAATGCTACTAAGATAGCTCAAGAAATAGGTCTTGGAAACAGAATAAACATGATAATGCAATCTGCATTCTTCAAGTTAGCTGCAATAATACCTGAAACTGAAGCTGTAGAATACTTAAAAGATTCTATAAAGAAAGCTTACGGTAAAAAAGGTGAAAAAGTTGTTAACATGAACTTTGAAGCTGTTGAAGCAGGATTAAACGCTTTAGTTAAAATAGATGTTCCTGCTAGCTGGTCTAATGCTCAAGAGTTAGAAATGGCAGTAGATTCAGACGAACCAGATTTCATAAAGAATATATTAAGACCAATAAATGCACAAGAGGGTAATAGCTTACCAGTAAGTACATTTAATGGAATGGAAGATGGTACATTCCCAGCTGGTACTGCAGCATATGAAAAACGTGGAGTAGGTGTTAATGTTCCAGAATGGATAACTGACAACTGTATCCAATGTAACCAATGTGCATATGTATGTCCTCATGCATGTATAAGACCAGTTTTAGTAAATGAAGAAGAAGTAGCTAATGCTCCAGAAAACTTCAATACTAAGAAGGCTATAGGTAAAGGATTTGAAGGATTACAATACAGAATCCAAGTAAGTCCAATGGACTGTACAGGATGTGGAAACTGTGCTGATATATGTCCAGCTAAGACAAAAGCTTTAGTTATGAAACCTCTTGATACTCAAGAAGTAGAAGTAGAAAACTGGGCATTTGCAGCTGATACTGCTAAAGTTGCTCCTAAAGGAGATATAATGGCACCAACTACAGTTAAGGGAAGTCAATTTAGACAACCTCTTATAGAATTCTCAGGAGCTTGTGCAGGATGTGGAGAAACTCCATACATCAAGTTAGTTACTCAATTATTTGGAGATAGAATGATGATAGCAAATGCTACAGGATGTTCTTCTATATGGGGAGGATCTGCTCCATCAACTCCATACACAGTTAACCATGAAGGTAAAGGTCCATCTTGGGCAAATTCACTATTCGAAGACAATGCTGAATTCGGATACGGAATGATGCTTGGTGTTAATCAAATGAGAGATAAAATAGCTGAAAGTATGCAAACTTTATTAACTATGGATATATGCGAATGTGGTAAAGCTGCATTTACATCATGGTTAGAATCAAGAGAAGATGGTGAAGCTTCTAAAGCTGCTAGTGAAAAGGTACTAGAAGTATTAGCTGGATCATGCTCTTGTGAAGATGCAGAAGTTAAAGCATTATTAGATGAAATAGAATCAAGAAAAGACTACTTAGTTAAGAGATCTCAGTGGATACTTGGAGGAGATGGATGGGCTTATGACATCGGTTACGGTGGATTAGATCACGTTCTTGCTTCAGGCGAAAATATAAATGTTCTTGTATTTGATACAGAAATATATTCAAATACAGGAGGTCAAGCTTCTAAGTCAACTCCAGTTGCTGCAATGGCTAAATTTGCTGCTGCTGGTAAGAGATCTAAGAAGAAAGACTTAGGTATGATGGCTATGAGTTACGGAAATGTATATGTTGCTCAAGTTGGTATGGGTGCTGATAAGAATCAATTAATGAAGGCTATAATAGAAGCTGAAAAGTATGATGGACCATCATTAATAATAGCTTACTCTCCATGTATATCTCACGGAATAAAAGAAGGTATGGGAAGAGCTCAAGCTAATATAGAACAAGCTGTTAAAGCTGGATACTGGCATTTATACAGATATAACCCACAATTAAAAGTTGAAGGAAAGAATCCTTTCACTTTAGATTCTAAAGAACCAACTGAAAGTTTCAGAGAGTTCTTAATGGGTCAAGTAAGATATGCTGCTATAGCTAAGCAATACCCAGATGTAGCTGAAGAATTATTCAATATGGCTGAAGAAAATGCTAAAGAAAGATACAATAACTATAAGAGATTAGCTGAGAACTTCTAATTGTAATATAGTTTAAAAATAAAGGATGGACAAATTTTGTCCATCCTTTTGTTGTAAATATGATAAAATATAATTATTAATAATATTTGGAGGTGTTAAATGAAAAATATTGAAAAAGAGATTAAATATTTAAAAGTATTATCAAAGCAATATCCAAGTATATCAAAAGCGAGTACAGAAATTATAAATTTAGAAGCAATTCTTAATCTTCCAAAGGGAACAGAGCATTTTATAAGCGATATACATGGAGAGTATGAACCATTTGTACATGTACTTAAAAATGGTTCAGGAGTTATAAAAAGAAAGATAGAGGAGCTATTTTCAAGCACTATAAGAGAGAGTGAAAAAAAGACATTAGCAACTTTAGTATATTATCCAGAACAAAAGCTAGAGTTAATAGAAAGAGAAGAAGAGAATATAGACGATTTTTATAGAATATATATATATAGATTAGTTGAATTATGTAGATATGCATCAAGTAAATACACTAGATCTAAAGTCAGAAAACTCCTTCCAGAAGATTTTAAATATATAATAGAAGAATTTTTAAATGAGCATGTAGAACAAGTACATAAACAAAACTATTATAAAAGTATAGTAGATACTATTATAAGCATAGATAGATCTAAAGAATTTATAATAGCTATATCTAAGGTTATACAAAAGCTAGTAGTAGATAGACTCCATATAGTAGGGGATATATATGATAGAGGACCTAGACCAGATGTAGTATTAGATACATTAATGGATTATCATTCAGTCGATATACAATGGGGAAACCATGATATATTATGGATGGGTGCTGCAAGTGGAGAAAAAACTTGTATAGCAAATGCCCTTAGAATATCAGCTAGATACGATAATTTAGATATCATAGAAGATATATATGGAATAAATTTATTACCACTAGCAACATTTGCACTAGAAACATACAAGGATGATTCATGTACATGCTTTATGCCAAAAGGAACTTTAGGAGAGAGTACTATTACAGAAAAGTCACTTATGGCAAAAATGCATAAGGCTATAAGTATTATACAATTTAAACTTGAAGGTCAAGTAATTAAGAGAAGACCTGAATTTGAAATGAATCATAGATTACTTTTAAACAATATAAATTATGATGAAGGGACTATAATTATAAAAGGAAAGAAATATAAATTAAAGGATACTAATTTCCCTACTATAGATAAAAACAATCCATATAAATTAACTAAAAAGGAAGAAAGTTTAATGGAAAAACTAGTTTCTTCATTTAAAAATAGTGAAAAACTACAAAAGCATGTATCGTTTTTATTTTCAAAAGGAAGTATATATTTGGTCTCTAATGGAAATCTATTAATCCATGGAGGGGTTCCTTTAAATGAGGATAAAAGCTTTATGAAAATGAAGCTTCAAGGACAAGAATATAGTGGTAGAGAGTTAATGGATAAGATGGAAACCTTAGCAAGAGAAGGATACTTTTTTAAAGATAAAACTAGTCAAAAACAATACGGAATGGATATTATGTGGTATTTATGGACAGGAAAATGCTCTTCGTTATTTGGTAAAGATGATATGACCACTTTTGAAAGATATTTTATAGAAGATAAGGAAACTCATAAAGAAAATAAGAATCCATATTTTACATTAAGAGAAGATGAAGAGGTATGTAATAAAATTTTTGAAGAGTTTGAACTAGATATAAATGAATCTCATATAATTAACGGGCATGTTCCAGTTGAAAGTAAAAATGGTGAAAGCCCGATAAAAGCAAATGGAAGAATAATAGCAATAGATGGAGGTTTTTCAAGGGCGTATCAAAAGAAAACGGGTATAGCAGGATATACACTAATATATAACTCACAAAGTTTACACCTTGTATCTCATGAACCATTTACATCTACTGAAGAAGCAATAGTAAATGAAAGTGATATACTATCAACAACAATGTTAGTTGAACATAAGTTAAGTAGAAAAACTGTAAAAGATACTGATGCAGGGAAGAAGTTATTAGATGAAGTAGAGGATTTAAAGTTACTTTTAATGGCATATAAAAAAGGTATCATAAAAGAAGTTTAAAATATACAGGAAATTGATTTTTTTAAGTTCTTGACATGAAAATATAATTAATATAAAATTATAAATATAATTAAATAAAATAAATCTATTTAAATTAATAAAATGGATTGTTACTGATAGAGCAGGCAATACCTAAGTTAAGACGTACTTTTTGTACCTTGATTTAGGTATTTTTATTTTAGGGGGCTAAAGATAATGGTGACCGTAAAGAAAGTATACAACAATAATGTTATTTTAGCATTTGAAAATAGCAGTAAAAAGGAATTAATATTGACAGGGTGTGGGATTGGGTTTAAAAAGAAACCAAATGATATTGTTGATTATAGTAAAATTGAAAAGAAGTTTGTAATACAAGATGATAATTTTGAAAGTAAAGTAAATAAATTAGCAAGTGAAATCCCAGAAGAGGTTTTTGGTGCAAGTAGTGCAATAATAGAATATGCAGAAAAAAAATTAAATACTACGTTAGATGAGTATATTTATATATCTTTAACAGACCATATATCTTTTGCACTTAAGAAATATAAAGGTAATTTATCAATAAAAAATGAATTATTATCTGAAATTAGAAGAATTCATAAAAAAGAATATGAAATAGGGAAATGGGCGATAGAGTATATAAACAAAACTTTTAATGTGAATTTTTTAATAGATGAAGCAGGATTTATAGCAATGCATATTATAAATGCAAATTATCAAGAATCTACCAATGAATCATGTTTAATGATGAATATAATAAATCAAATACTTGATATAATAAAAAATTATTACTCTATAGAATTTATAGAAGATGATATCAATTTTGACAGGTTATTAACGCATCTAAAGTTTTTTGCAAAGCGATTAATAGATAAAAAGGAATCTATAAATACTAACAATAATAGTTTATTAGACGTTGTAAAAATACAATATAAAGAAAGTTATAATTGTGTAAAACAAATAAAATCATTTATAGAGAAAAATTATACTTATAAAGTAAATGATGATGAGGTACTATACTTAATATTACATATAAATAGAGTAATATCAGTTATAAATTTTAATAGATAAGTAATTACAAATTATGTATAGCATTTAATATAATACAAAAAATATAATATAATAACAAAAGGAGATAAAGGATATGAGCTTTTTTAAAAATTTATTTAAAGGGAACAAAGAACAAGAGTCAAAAAAAGAGCAAATAGCACCACTAACTAACGGTGAATTAGTAAACATATCTCAAGTTCCAGATGAAGTATTCTCTAGCAAGATGATGGGGGATGGATTTGCTATGAAAACAACTGATGGTATAATAGTATCACCAGTAGAAGGTACGATAGAAACAGTATTCCCAACTAAACATGCTATAACTATAAACTCTGTGGATAAAAGAGAAGTACTAATACATTTAGGAGTAGATACAGTTTCTTTAAAAGGTGAAGGATTTGAGACATTTGTAGAAGAAAATCAAAAGGTTAAAGTTGGAGATAAACTAGTTAAAATGGATGTTGAATTTATCGAGAAAAATGCAAAGTCTTCAATGCCAATAGTAGTATTTACTAATTTATCAGAAGGTGAATCAGTTAAGATAGTTGAAGGAACTGCTAAAGCTGGAGAATTAAATAAAATAGAAATAGTAAAATAATAATTTGAGAAAATGTTTGCAAAAAATATTTACATAGCAATATTAAAGTGATATACTAAAAATATAAAGTTAATACGTATAGCGTGTTACTGGTTATGCAGGCATGAGCTAAATTATTTATGATTATTTTTTATACCATAAATTGTTTAGCTCTTTTTTATGCTCAAAAATAACTATATTAAATAATAATCCGTTGGTAGCTTATGATATTTATATTGAAATAAGTAGTAGTATATATAGCATAAAAAAGTTTTTGAGCAACGGACGAAGTAGTTGGCGACATGAGCATAGCGAATTTTTATTGTAATAATAATTTTAATAGTTAATGAAAATAATAAATGTATAGCCAGATAAAAATAAAAATAATGGGGAGGAAAAAGAAATGCTTCAATACTTACAAAGAATTGGGAAAGCAATAATGCTTCCGATAGCAGCGTTACCTGTTGCAGGTATACTACTTGGAGTTGGGGGATCGTTAATAAATATAGCAGCGCTTGAAAATGCACCAGCTATATATCAACCATTAATATCTTTTGTTAATATACCAATGATTACTATAATATTAAAAATAATGCAAGGTATAGGGGATATAGTATTTGGGAACTTACCAGTACTATTTGCAGTAGGTACTGTAGTAGGTCTTGCTAAGCAAGATAAAGGTACAGCAGCACTTGCTTCTGTATTTGGTTTCTTAATAATGAATCAAGTTATAAGTGTATTATTAGGTATAGGTGCTACACCACTGGGGACTTTAGTTTCAGGCGATGTACCAGCTCAATATGCACAATATGTAACTACTACATTAGGTATATTTACTCTTAATATGTCAGTGTTTGGCGGTATTATTACAGGTATAGTAACAGCTACACTACATAATAAATACTATAATATACAATTACCAGCAGTTATAGGATTTTTCTCAGGATCAAGATTTGTTCCGATAGTAGTATCTTTAGCTATGGCAGTTGTAGGTGCATTACTAGCGTATATATGGCCATTTGTACAAGATGGAATAGCAGTAATTGCATTATTTGTTAAAAATGCAGGTCCAATAGGAACATTCTTATATGGGTTAATAGAAAGAGCCTTAATACCATTTGGTCTTCATCATATATTCTATACACCATTTTGGTATGGGTCATTTGTTGATGGTCAAGTTATAATAGATGGAGCATGGCAAATAGTTCAAGGCGCTAACTATGCTTACTTTGCTCAATTAGGAAGTATGCAAAGTATAGTTGGTGCAGACGCAGATACTATGTCAACTATAGTTTCTGGAACAACAAGATTCATGGCTGGTAAATTCCCATTCATGATGTTTGGTCTTCCAGCTGCAGCATTAGCAATGTATCATACTGCTTCTCCTAACAAGAAAAAAATTGTTGGAAGTTTATTAATATCAGCAGCATTTACATCTTTCTTAACTGGTATAACTGAACCATTAGAATTTACATTTTTATTTGTTGCACCAGTATTATATGTAGTTCATTGTATAATGGCAGGTTTATCATTCTTCTTGATGGATATACTTAATGTATTTATAGGTATGACATTCTCAGGAGGATTAATAGATTTTACTTTATTTGGAATACTTCCTGCAGGAGCTGGAGTTTCGACAAACTGGATAAGAGTAATATTAGTAGGTGTTGGATATGCAGTAGTTTATTACTTCTTATTTAAAACTTTAATACTTAAGTTAAACTTAAAAACTCCAGGTAGAGAAGGTGATGACGAAGAAGCTAAACTTTACTCTAAGGCAGACTTCCAAGCTGCTAAAGGGTTAGATGACAAAGACGACTCAAATAAAGCTAATGGAAAAGATGAAATAGTACAAAAAGCGCCAGAAGTTTTAGCTGCATTAGGTGGAGAGAAAAATGCTGTGTCAATAGATGCATGTATAACTAGACTTAGAGTTGAAGTTAAAGATAAATCAAAAGTAGATAAAGATAAGTTAAAAGCATTAGGTGCCGTAGGAGTTGTTGAGGTAGGTAATGGAATACAAGCAATATTTGGTGCTAAAGCAGATGCTTATAGACATGAGATAAATAGAATATTAGGAAGAAGTTAGTAAAAAAGGTATGAAGTTTAAACTTCATACCTTTTTAAGTATCAGATATAGGACTTTCAAAATTATGGATTGTAGGATTGTAATTACTTGGAGAAACACCATATACCTTTTTAAATGCTCTTACAAAACTTGAATAATCATTAAATCCACATTTATTGCAGACATCACTCATACTTAAGCCATCAGATATAAGAGATCTTGCAAGTATAAGTCTTTTTTGGACAACATAATTATGAATAGAGCTTCCTATTTGATTTTTAAATTTTCTCATAAGGTAGTATTTACTTATAAAAAATTCTGAAGCTATAGTATCTATAGATAAATCATTTTCTAGATTAGAGTTTATATAATTTAAAACACCTTCTATTGTTTTATCATATTGAATATCTTCGATATCTCTATTTTTATCACTATTTAAAAATAACCTATTCATTAAAACCATAAATTGAATGAATAATGATTCTTTTAAAATCTCACTTCCAAATTCATTGCTATTATTGCAACGTTGTATATCTTGAATTAGATTTTTTACAATATCAATTGATTTCATGTTTAATCTAAGTAGATTATAATTATTTTTTACTGCTATATCAAAGCATTTAAGCAAATCATTATTACCTTGAGCATATTTTGACATAAAATCGGGATTTAGCCAAATAACTATACGCTCATAGTACTTATTAGGATTTACTACTGGTTTGTGAATTTCATTTTTATTTACAAATAACACATCCCAAGGTTTTAAGATATAGGCCTTACCTTCTATATAATAAGTTAAATCACCATCAATTAAAATAACTATTTTACTGAAATCATGATGATGGTATTCAAATTTAATATCTTTCTTATCCCTGATATTAAAGATTTTAAAATTATCATTTAAATAACCTACTTTGTTATTTATATCCTTCATACTCCACCTACCTTTAGATTAGATTATAGAGCATTTTTTGCAATATAACAAGCATTTTAAACAATGTACATAGTAAAATTGAATTTATATAATAGTATACATAAGCTATACATTTAAATTAGAGGATAATGTAGATAGATTAATATAAAATCTGGAGGGTAAATATAGATGAAATTAAATGATATATTAAAAGGAATAGATATAGTTAGCACAACTGGAGATTTAAATATAGATATAAGAAATATAGCATATGATTCAAGAAAAGTTGAAGAAAATACATTATTTATATGTATAAAGGGGTTTAACTCAGATGGTCATAAATATATAGAAAGTGCTATAGAAAAAGGTGCTAAAGCATTTTTAGTACAGGAAGACATAAATATAGAAGGATATACTTTTATAAAAGTAGAAAATACCAGAGCATCTATGGCAAATGTTGCTGATAATTTTTACAATAATCCATCAAAAGAATTAGGTGTTATAGGGGTTACAGGAACTAATGGGAAAACAAGTATAACAACTTTCTTAAGTGAGATACTAAGCTCAAATAATAAAAAAGTAGGTCTTGTAGGAACTATAAAAATATTTGATGGTGATAAAGAAGTTGAATCTAGTTCAACAACTCCTGAAAGTATAGATTTACAAAAGCATTTTAGAACTATGCTTGATAATGGATGCGACTATTGTGCAATGGAAGTATCATCTCATTCATTAGTATTAAACAGAGTAGATAAGACAGAATTTAAATTAGGAATATTTACAAACTTAACTCCAGATCACTTAGACTTCCATAAAGATTTAGAAGATTATAGAAATGCAAAAGAAAAATTATTCCATAAAACAACTATAGCAAATATAATAAATATAGATGATGAAGGTGGAGCTAAAATATATGAAAATATAAAATCGTTAAATACACCTTGCTATACTTATGGAATAGATAATAAAGCGGATTTTATGGCAAAAGATATAAAGATAGATGCACGTGGAGTATCTTATACATTAGTAACTCCAACGTATGAAGAAGAAATGTTTGTACCAGTACCAGGTAAGTTTACAGTTTACAATACTTTAGCAGTAATAGTAGCTTGTTATATGTTAAATATACCTAAAGAAATAGTTAAAGACGGTTTAGGAAAAACAAAAGGTGTTGCAGGAAGATTTGAAACAATAACTAATGATAAAGGAATAAGTGTTATAGTTGACTATGCGCATACACCAGATGCATTAGAAAACATATTAAATACTGCAAAAGAATTTGCTAAGTCTAATATCATAACTGTATTTGGATGTGGTGGAGACAGAGATACAACAAAGAGACCATTAATGGGAGAAATAGCACAAAGATTATCAGATGTATGTATAGTAACTTCTGATAACCCAAGAACTGAAGATCCTAAACTTATAATAGATGATATATTAAAAGGATTAGATAAAAATAAAGAAAATTATAGAGTAGTTATAGATAGAAAAGAAGCTATAAAAGAAGCTATAGAAATGGCTCAAAAAGATGATATAGTAATCATCGCAGGAAAAGGACATGAAAACTATCAAATTTTAGGAAAAGTTAAGCATCATTTTGATGATAAGGAAATAGCACAGGAGTTTTTAAATAATAAATAGAAACAAAGGAGAAAAAAAATGAAATCATTTTGGGATAATTATAAGTCATCTCTAATATTATTAGGAGCAATAATATTAGGAGGAATAGTAGGAGTGTTTATGGGTCCAGAGGCTGTAGTATTTAAGCCAATAGGAGACTTATTTTTAAACTTACTATTTATGACATTAGTGCCATTAGTATTTTTCAGTGTTACATCAGCTATATCTAATATGGGTGAGATGAAAAGACTTGGTAAAATATTAAAAAATATAGTTATAGTATTCGCAACAACAGCAATAATATCTGGTATCATAGGTATTATAGGGGTTCTTATAATTAACCCAACAAAAGGATTAAACTCAGAGATGTTCTCTAGTTTAATGGCAACAGCAGGAGATCATACAAGTGGAGAAAAAGTTAGTTTATTACAACAACTTGTAAATACTGTAACAGTAACTGACTTTAAAGATTTATTATCAAAGTCTAATATGCTACAACTTATAATATTCTCTATATTATTCGGTATAGCAACTGCTATGGCTGGAGATGTAGCAAAACCTATAGCTAAGTTTGTTGAAGCTGGGGCTGCAGTTATGATGAAGATAGTAAATATAATAATGTATATAGCACCAATAGGACTTGGATGTTATTTTGCATCAGTTATAGGTGAATTAGGACCACAAATACTTTCAGGATATGCTAAGGTATTTGTATTATATCTAATACTAACAGCTATTTGTTACTTTGGGCTATTCACATTATATGCTTATGTAGCAGGTGGAAAAGATGGTGTTAAAACATTCTGGAGAAATGCTATAGCACCAACAGTTACAGCATTGGCAACTTGTTCAAGTGCAGCATCAATACCTGTAAACTTAGATTCAACTAAGAAGATGGGCGTACCACAGGATATAGCAGAAACTGTTATACCACTTGGAGCAAATATACACAAAGATGGTTCTGTAATAGGCGGAGTTTTAAAGATAACATTCTTATTTGGATTATTTGGAAAAGATATGACAAGTTTATCAGCAATTGCTTCAATTCTTGTAGTATCATTCTTAGTTGGTGCAGTTATGGGTGCAATACCTGGTGGAGGAATGATGGGTGAAATGTTAATATTAAGTGTATATGGATTTTCACCAGAAGTACTTCCTATAATAGCAGTTATAAGTACGATAATAGATGCACCAGCAACTGTATTAAACTCTACTGGAAACACAGTTTGTTCTATGATAGTTGCAAGACTTGTTGAAGGCAAGGATTGGTTAAAAAATAAAATAAATAAATAATATATATAAGAGTGCATTTAGCACTCTTATTTTTTACGCTTAAGGATATTATAATACTTTAAAAAATGTGTATAACTTCTGAATGTAAGTAATATCAATAAATTGGTTTTGAGCGTAAAAAAGATTTTGAAATGCTTCGCCCACGCAGTGGCTCAAGCAACGGACGAAGTCGTTGGCGACATGAGCGAAGCGAATTTTTTATTGTGATATATATTGTTAAGAATATATATTGACTTATAAATAATAATTTTTAACAAATTTAAACTTGGTTGAAAATTTAAATCTTTAAATACTTGCATATAAAAAAGGATAGGCACATTACCTATCCTTTATATACTATACGTTAAATCTGAATAATATAACATCTCCATCTTTAACTATATACTCTTTACCTTCAAGTCTAACTAATCCTTTTTCTTTAGCAGCAGTCATAGTACCAACTTGTACTAAATCATTAAAGGCTATAGTTTCTGCTCTGATAAATCCTCTTTCTATATCAGAATGTATCTTACCACCAGCAGCTGGAGCTTTAGTTCCAACTTTTATAGTCCAAGCTCTAACTTCTTGAGGTCCAGCAGTTAAGTAAGATATAAGACCAAGTAATGCATAAGAAGATTTTATCAATTTATCAAGACCAGATTGCTCAAGTCCTAATGTTTCTAAGAATTCTTTCTTTTCTTCTTCAGTATCAAGTTCAGCTATTTCTGCTTCTATTTGAGCACAAACAACAACAACCTCAGCATTTTCAGTAGCAGCGAATTCTCTTACTTTAGCAACATATGCATTATTTTCACCTTCATCAGCTAAATCATCTTCACTTACATTTGTAGCATATATTACAGGCTTTGATGTAAGTAAGTTTAATGAATCGACGAAAGCTTTTTGATCTTCACTAAAGTCCATAGTTCTAACACATTTACCATCTTCTAAAACTGCCATTATTTCTTTTAAGAATTCAACTTCAGCAGCTACAGATTTATCAGCTTTAGCGGCCTTAGTTGATTTTTGTATTCTTCTATCTAATATTTCTATATCAGAGAATATTAATTCTAAGTTTATAGTTTCTATGTCTCTTAAAGGATCAACAGAACCGTCAACGTGAACTACATTTCCATCTTCGAAACATCTGACAACGTGAACTATAGCATCAACCTCTCTTATGTGAGATAAGAATTTATTTCCTAAACCTTCACCTTTAGAAGCTCCTCTAACAAGTCCAGCTATGTCACAGAACTCTATAGCAGTAGGAACTATTTTTTTAGAGTCATATAACTCTCTTAATTTCTCTAATCTTTCATCTGGAACAGAAACAACACCAACGTTTGGCTCTATTGTACAGAAAGGATAGTTAGCAGATTCAGCACCTGCTTGTGTTATTGCATTAAATAGTGTACTTTTACCTACATTTGGTAAACCAACTATACCTAATTTCATATATATCGTCCTCTCTTTTGTCAATTTTATTTATAAATTTAAACAACCTATTAAGCTCTGAAATAGGCTTAATAAGCCAACTTATCAAGTTTATTTAATATTTGTGTAGACATACATTCTAATTATACAACATATATATAATAGATGTAAACTATACAATTAAGTTAATACAAATAATAAAAACTTATTTAAAAGTTAATTTTTTATGGTGAGGTTGATTTTATGTTATTTTCTATAATCTTATTTTCATCTTTAGCGCTTAGTCTTATATTAAAAGGAAGTCATGAAAACATATTTATAGTTTTAGCAACAATAGCATTTTATAAGCAAGTAATAGTTAATAAAATTTATAAAAATTTAATTTATGGAGCTTTGATTTCATTTATTGGAGTAAACTTGGTTATATCTTTTATATTTAAAGATTACATAGTAATTAAAGAGACACAACCTGTAAAAGAAAGAGAAGAAACTTTAGTTTTGTTAGTTTCAGAAGGTGAGGATAAAAATTATAATATAAAAGAGCGATCGACACAAATTTACTACGAAGAAGGTTATAAAGGGATTATTACGGGTATAAGTAATTTATATAATTATAAAAGCTATTATAGTAAATTAGGGTTTAGTGAATTCAAGCATAAAGCAGAAGAAATAGCAGAAAAATTAAG
The DNA here is from genome assembly GCA_937880075.1 of uncultured Romboutsia sp. Classification (GTDB taxonomy): domain Bacteria; phylum Bacillota; class Clostridia; order Peptostreptococcales; family Peptostreptococcaceae; genus Romboutsia. The sequence goes on from CALFLM010000060.1 coordinate 29,735, forward strand.
GCATAGTTTAGGAAAAGAGTATAGAGTGGTTAATTCATATATGTATTCAAAGCCTTATTTTGAATATTCAATAGAGTCAATTATAGAACAAGGATACAAAAAGATAATAATATGTCCTTTATTTATGACAGAAGGTACTGATTACGAGGTTTTCATGAAAAGATATCAAGAATTAAATCTTGCATCTAGAAACATTGCAGATGTTGAAGTTTTAGAGCCATTTTATAATGCTAATAATTTAGCACAGCTTTATAAAGATGAAATTTTAAAGAATATAAGAAAATCAGAAGAAGATAGTGGAGTATTACTAATTGGACTTCATAATAAAAACAATCTAGAACAAGACATATTATTTAGAGAAAAAATAAAAAAGTACATAGAAGATGCTGAAAAAGATATAGATGTTCAAATAAAATTACCTCTTTTAGAAAATAATAAAAAAGACATAATTAAATCAGGTGAAGAACTTTTAGAATATGGAATAAGCACCTTATATGTTGTTGCACCAACATCTACGATAGATACTATGTATACTAGACATTTGATTAATAGTACACTTGAAGAATTAGATATGGGAGACACTAGATTTTATTATATAGATCCACCGGATAAAATAAATACTTTAGTTGATACACTTTATACAAAAATAATACTTATGCAAATTTAGTAAAAATAAGAGCTATAATATTTTTTATGTACTAAGGTATTATAAAATATATATGCTATGGATAATTTGTAAGATAATAATTGCTTTGAGCAACGGATGTATCTGTAATTGGAGTAAAGATATATTGTTGATGAAATAAAATGTTTCGCTGACACGTCACTCAAACGAAGTGAATTTTTTTATAGCCTGGGAAATATGGTATTTTTTTGTTATAGTGTGTTTAGATTTTGCTAAAAGTGCGTAAAATATATCAAAAGTTAATGATATAAACATTATAAATTAAAAATAAAGAGTAGAATTATTACAATTCTACTCTTTATTTTGCTATAATATTACAATAAGAATTATGTTTTAAGAATGGAGGGATTTTATATGATTGATATTCATTGTCACATTGTTCCAAATATTGATGATGGAGCAAAAAGTTTAGATGATGCTTTAGAAATGGCTAAAATTGCATATGGCGAAGGTATAAGAAAAATAGTTAACACATCTCATTATCATCCAAATTTTGAATATAAAAAAGGAAAAGAACTTTTTGAAAGTGTAAAAGAGTTTAACAATATACTTAAATCAAATAATATAGATATAGAAGTATTTATAGGAAATGAACTTTACTATAGTGAAGATATAATAGAGATTATAGAACAAAAAGAATTTTATACCTTAAATAATAGTAAATACTTATTAATAGAGTTTCCGCCTATTAGATTTCCTAAAAATATAGTAGATATAATATATGAAATAAAAATAAGAGGATATATACCGATATTAGCTCATATTGAAAGATATAAAGAAGTTAAGGAAAACATAAATATAGTTTATGATTGTATAAATGAAGGAGCTTTAATTCAAGTTAATTCATCAAGTATAATTGGTAAAAATGGAAAAGAGTCAGAAAGAGTAAGCAAAATATTACTTGATAACAATATGATACATTTTATAGCTACAGATGCACATTCAAGTACAAGACGTAGGCCTATAATAATAGAAACATATGATTATATAGTTAAAAAATATGGAGAGCAAAAAGCAGAAATGTTATTTACACAAAATCCATATAAAGTTATAGAAAATAAAGAAATATCTATAGAATATCCTATAAAATATGAAAAATCTAAAGGATTTTTTAAAAAATTATTAAAAAAATAGAGGTGCAGAAATGGATAGAGTTGCATTTAGTATATTTGGTATAGATATCATGTGGTATGGAATACTTATGGCATTAGGAATGATACTAGGAACAATAATAGCTTTAAAAGAAGCAAAAAGAGTAGGAATAAGTGAAGATAGTGTACTTGACTTAGCTATAATAGCTATACCTATGGGACTTCTTGGTGCAAGATTGTACTATGTTTTATTTAACTGGGATTTTTATTCTCAAAATCCCTCTCAAATACTTAACTTTAGAGGTGGCGGGATGGCAATACATGGTGCGCTTATTGCTGGATTGCTTACAGGGTATGTATTTACTAAGGTTAAGAAAATTAATTTCTTAAAAATGGCAGATGCTGTTATGATAGGTATGCCTCTTGCACAATCCATTGGAAGATGGGGAAATTTTATAAACCAAGAAGCTCATGGAGGACCAACTAATTTACCATGGGGAATTATGGTAGATGGAATAAAAGTTCATCCAACATTTTTATATGAATCTATATGGGATGCATTAATATTTGTATTTTTATGGATGTTTAGAAAGAAAAAGAAATATGAAGGTCAAATTATACTATACTATATAGGTCTTTATTCTCTAGGAAGATTTTTTATAGAAGGACTTAGAACTGACAGTTTAATGATAGGATCATTAAAAATGGCACAAGTTATAAGTTTAGCTGGTGTTATTGGTGCTATAATTGCACATATATATTTATCTAAAAAAGAAAAGAACAAAACAAAAGAAGAAAAACAAGGAGAGAATTAAAATGGAATTTCATCACGTGTCCGTACTTTTAAATGAGTGCATAGACAACTTAAATATAAAGCCTGATGGAGTATATGTAGACTGTACTATGGGAGGAGCAGGACACTCTAAGGAGATAGTTAAAAGATTGTCTGATAAAGGTCTATTTATAGGATTTGATCAAGATAAAAATGCTATAGCTACTGCAAAAGAAAGATTAAGTGAATATAGTGATAGGGTTAGATTTATTCATAGTAATTTTGAAAATATAAAAGAAGAGCTAGCAAAAATAGGTGTTTATAAAATAGATGGAGTACTTGCTGACTTGGGAGTATCATCTCATCAATTAGATGAAGCGGATAGAGGATTTTCATATATGCAAGATGCTCCACTTGATATGAGGATGGATGTAAGATGTGATTTTTCTGCATATGATGTTGTTAATACATATAGCGAAGAGGAGTTAGCTAAAATAATAAAAGATTATGGTGAAGATAATTGGGCTAAACGTATAGCTAAATTTATAGTAGAAGAAAGAACAGAAAAAGCAATAGAAACTACAGGAGAACTTGTAGAGGTTATAAAAAAGGCAATACCTAAAAAGGCAAGAATAGATGGTCCACATCCTGCAAAAAGAACTTTCCAAGCTATAAGAATAGAGGTTAACAATGAACTTGGGGTAATAACTAAGATGATAGATGATGCTGTTTCTATAATGAACGAAGGAGGAAGAGTTTGCATAATAACTTTCCATTCATTAGAAGATAGAATAGTAAAAAATGAATTTAGAGACTTAGCATTAGATTGTGTATGTCCATCATACTTACCTATATGTCAGTGTGATAAAGAATCACAGGTGAAGGTTATAACTAGAAAGCCAATACTTCCAAGTAAAGAAGAAATAGAGGAAAACCCAAGATCAAGAAGTGCTAAATTAAGAGTAGCGGAGAGGATATAATTAAAATAGAATAATAGTTAAAAAAGGATTATGGAAAATAATTTGATTATTACCATAATCCTTTTTGTATGCAAAAATATATTATTTATAACATGAAGTGTTTTTAAACACTGTAGTTCAAGTGAAGCGAATTTTAAGCAACGGATGTATCCGAAGCGTCAGCGATGATATATCGTTGGTGATATGAGCGAAGCGAATTTTAAGCACGGATGTATCCGAAGTGTCAGCGATGATATATCGCTGGCGATATGAGCGAAGCGAATTTTAAGCAATATATTTATTTGAAATTGGAGTGTGTAGGTATTGTTGGTGATATGAAATATTTTAACGGCATGTAGTTTGGATGAATTAAATTTTACAGAAAAATCTAATATATAACATAAATTAATATATTGTTTAAAATTTTTAGATATTAATAAGATATTATGTGTTAATTTTTATATAATTTTTAAAAGGGACATTGAATATTTATCACAAATATATAACTAATTAGAGTATATAGGGGTGGATATATGAAAAAGAAGATTAAAAATTATAAAGTTAAAAACATAAATGAATATAAAAAAGAAAATAAGAATAAACATAAAAAGAGACAAGGTAGAAAAATAAAAAAAGTAATACTAAGGTTTGGATTATTCTTAGTTTGCTTTTTAATGATTATCGTTAATATATGTGGATATTCAGTTATAGGCAATCTTAAATATGATATCTATTATTTAAAAAAAGAACTTAGAGAAGAGGAAATAAGATTAGATGAGTTAAAAGCTAAAGTAGATACAAATAGCTCTATAAGAGAAATCGAAGAAAGAGCTAAAGAAGAACTTAATATGGATTATCCTAAGAAAAATCAAATTATATATATCGAAGTAGATAGTTAAAAGGGGTGGTATACTTGAAAAAGATAAAACGAATGAGTAAGAAAAGGTTAGTTCTTGTTCTTATATTAGCATGTGGTTTGTTTTTGGCGCTTACGTTTAGAACTGGATATCTTCAAATTATAAAAGGGGATTGGTTAAGTACTAAGGCTATTGATCAACAAACAAGGGAAATACCGATAGAGCCTAAAAGAGGTACTATATATGATAAAAATATGAAAGAAATAGCTGTAAGTGTTACAAAATATACAGTATGGTGTAAGCCTGTAGAAGTAAAAGATAAAGAGGCAGCAGCAAAGCAAGTATCTGAAATATTAGAGATAGAATATGATGATGTATACAAATCAATATCAAAAAAGAACATGGCACTAGTAAAAGTACAAAGATGGATAGATGATGATAAGGCAAGCAAAATAAGAGAAGCTAAAATATCTGGTATATGGGTAGCTGAAGATAATCAGAGATATTACCCATATGGAAACTTTGCAGCATATGTTTTAGGTCATACATCAGCAGACTCCCAAGGTATAGCTGGAGTTGAGATGCAATATGATAAGCATTTAAAAGGAACATCGGGAAAACTTATTGTAAGCACTGATGCATCAGGTAGAGAAATTCCACAAGGTTTAGAAAAATACTATGAACCAGTACAAGGAAATGGTTTAATACTAACTATTGACGAAGTTATACAGCACTACACTGAAAAAGCTGTTCAGAAAGCATATGAATTAAATAATGCTAAAAGGGTAACTGTAGTAGCTATGGACCCTAAAACAGGTGATATATTATCAATGGCATCAAAGCCTGATTATGATCCAAATGACTCAAGAACTCCGATATACCCATATTATGAAGAAGAATTAGATAAATATGATGATAAGGATAAAATTAAGGGATATTATCAAATGTGGAGAAATCCAGCTGTAAGTGATACATATGAACCAGGCTCTACTTTTAAGTTAATAACATCATCAGCTGGGATTGAAGAAAATGTTGTTAAAGAAAGTGATAAGTTCACGTGTAATGGAAGTTTAACAATAGGTGGAAGAAAAATAAAATGTTGGAGACATTATAGACCTCATGGAGAACAAACATTTGCTGAGGGTGTACAAAACTCTTGTAACCCTGTATTTATGACTATAGCAGAAAGATTAGGGGTAGCTAAAATGTATGACTATGTAGAGGCTTTTGGTTTTATGGAAAAAACAGGTATAGATTTGCCTGGAGAAGCTAAAGGAATAGTTTATAATGAAAAGAATGTTGGACCAGTTGAACTTGCAACAATGTCATTCGGGCAATCTATATCAGTAACACCAATGCAGCTTATAAGAGCAATTTCTACAATAGCAAATGATGGGAAAATGATGCAACCAAGAGTTGTTAAAGGGTATACTGATAATAAGGGTAATGTAATAGAAGAAATTGAACCTAAAATGGTAAGACAGGTAGTTTCAGAAGATACAGCTGATAGAATGATGAAGATAGCAGAGTCAGTTGTTAGTAAAGGTGGAGGTCATTCAGCATATATACCAGGATATAGAATAGGTGGAAAAACTGGTACTGCTCAAAAAGTTGTAGATGGGAGATATGCTCAAGGGAAATACATATGTTCATTTATGGGAATAGCTCCAGCAGATGATCCTCAAATAGTAGTTCTTGCAATAGTAGATGAGCCAACTGGTGTAAGTGCATTTGGTAGTACAACAGCAGGTCCTATAATTAAAGAGATAATGAATGATGTATTACCATATTTAGGTGTAGAACCAGTATATACGGAAGAAGAAAAGAAAGAGTTGCAAAAAAATAAAGTAGTAGTGCCAGATATAAGAAATCTAGCTATAGAAGATGCAGTTAAAATATTAGAGGAAAGTAATCTAAAAGCTAACTTAGATCCAGATATAGAAATACAACAAGGCTCAAAAGTGGTAGATATGTTCCCTAAACCAGGGGTTAAAGTGGATGAAAACTCAAGTATAATGTTATATTTTGATAATTAAAAGCAACATATAGTTAGAAATACCTTCAAAAATATACAAATATAGTATATAATTATTAAGTTGATATTTACAAAAGGGCAATGTATATGGATTTATACATTGCCTTTTATTAAGATAAATATAGTTAGAAATTAAAATATAAGGAGGATTGAGTATGAATAGTCTAACAATATCAGAACTAGCAATTGCTACAAAAGGAAAATTAGTAATTGGAAATGAAAATGACACTATAAATGATGTAGTTATAGATAGTAGAAAAGCAAATAAAGATAATGTATTTGTTGCTGTAATAGGAGAAAACTTAGACGGTCATCAATTTATGCAATCAGCATATGAAAATGGATGTAAAACATTCATAAAAAATGCAAGTAGTAGCATAAAATTAAATAGTTCGGATATAAATTTAATAGAAGTAAAAGATACTCAAATAGCATTAGGTGATATTGCTAAATATTATAAAGAAAAATTTGATATACCATATATAGGAGTAACAGGTAGTGTTGGAAAAACAACAACAAGAGATATGATATATGCTACAGTTTCTTCAAGATTTAATACACTAAAGAATCAAGGTAACTTAAATAATCACTTTGGAGTTCCTTTAACTTTATTTAACTTAGATGATTCTTATGAGTGTGCAGTTATAGAAATGGGCATGTCACATTTTAAAGAAATAGAATATTTAGCAAATATAGTAAATCCTAGAATAGGGGTTATATCGAATATAGGTTTATCACACATTGAAAACTTAGGTTCTCAAGAAGGTATATTAAAAGCAAAAATGGAAATAGCAACTAACTTTGATGAATCGAATACTTTGGTTGTTAACGGAGATGATAAATTTTTAGTAACTTTAAAGGAAAAAAATCTTAATTACAAATTAAAAACATTTGGTTTTAATAAAGATAATGATATATACTGCGAAAGTTATACAATGAATGAAGAAGATTTAACTTTTATATGCTATATAGATGGCAAAAAAGAAGAGATATTTATACCTACAGTAGGAGAACACAACATATATAATGCAATGGCAGCTATATTAGTAGGGAATGAATTAAATATATCTTTAGAAGATATAAAATGTGGATTAAGAAACTTTAAAGCAACTAAAATGAGATTAGACATAATAAAAAATGATAAAATGACAATAATTAATGATGCATACAATGCAAGCCCTGACTCTATGGAAGCTGCTTTAAAAATACTTGGAAGATACAAAAATAGAAAAGTAGCTATACTTGGAGATATGTTTGAAATGGGTGAACATACTGAGTATGGGCACCGTTTAGTAGGAAAATGTGCTATAGATAATACAAATATACTAATAGCTATAGGAAAAGACGCAAAATTTATGTGTGAAGAAGCTAGAACTTTAGGGTTTGATAAAAACAATATACATCATTTTAATACAAAAGAAGAAGCTATAGAAAAAATAGATGAACTTGTAAAAAAAGATGATGTAGTTTTAATTAAAGCATCTAGAGGTATGGAATTAGAAAAAATAGTAGAATATCTTAATAAATAATCACAAAAGAGATAGCCATCAAGGGAGAGGAGATATATTATGTTAGGAATAACAGAACTTACTTATACAGCATTGATTTCGTTTCTAATAGTAGTTATATTAGGTCCAATATTTATACCTATGTTAACTAAATTTAAATTTGGTCAAACGGTAAGAGATGATGGACCAAAAACACATTTAGCTAAAAATGGAACACCTACAATGGGTGGTATATTAATGATAGTAGCTATACTTATAACAGGACTTACTAGAAGTAAAGTAGGACCAGATATGGTTATAGGCCTTATATGTATATTCGGATTTGGATTAATAGGGTTTATAGACGACTTTATAATAATAAAAAAGAGAAGATCATTAGGACTTAAGCCTTGGCAAAAGATAGTGATGCAATTTGCATTAGCTTTATATGTGGCTAATTATCAATATACTGCATCTGCAAGTGCACCACAACTTATGGTACCATTTACAGATATAGCAATAAATTTAGGATCATTATATGTTCCTATAATGGTATTTGTAATAGTTGGAACAGTTAATGCCGTTAATTTAACAGATGGTTTAGACGGATTAGCATCAGGAATAACATTAATAGTATCTACATTCTTTATGTTACTTGCATCTTATTCAGGTGTTGCAAATACAGAAGTTGCTGTATTAGCGGCAGCTACTATTGGTGCTTGTTTAGGATTTTTAGGATTTAATGCGTATCCTGCAAGAATATTTATGGGTGATACTGGTTCAATGGCTTTAGGTGGAGCTGTTGTTGCCTTTGCTATATTAACAAATAGTGTACTTTTAATACCATTAGTTGGTGGTATATACTTTGCAGAAGCTATATCAGTTATACTTCAAGTAGCATCATTTAAATTAACAGGAAAAAGAATATTCAAAATGGCTCCTATACATCATCATTTTGAACAATGTGGATGGCCTGAAACTAAAGTAGTATTCACATTCTGGATAGTAACTGTAGTACTTGCTTGGATAGGCATAATAGCAATATTCTAATTCGGGGGTATAAACAATGAATCTAAAAAATAAAAAAGTTTTATTAGTAGGTCTAGCAAAAACTGGTATATCTACAATTAAACACTTGAATAGATTAGGCGCAAAAGTAGTTGTGAATGATATAAAAGATAAAGATAAGTTAAAAGATATATTAGACGAACTTTCTGATTTAAGCAATGTAGAATATATATTAGGATATCATCCTGAAAATGTAGATGATATAGATATGACAGTTGTATCCCCAGGAGTACCATTAGATTTACCTTTTATATTAAAGTTAAAATCTAAAAATATAGAGATAATAGGGGAAGTAGAATTAGCTTATAGGCTTTCTAAAAATCCTATATTTATAGGTATAACAGGAACCAATGGAAAAACAACTACAACATCCTTAGTAGGAGAAATATTTAAAAAGGCTAGTAGAGATACTTATATAGTTGGAAATATAGGAAATCCTGTAATAGATACAGTGGATGTTGCCAATGAAAATTCTGTATTAGTTACAGAGTTAAGTAGTTTCCAACTTGAAAGTATAGATACTTTTAAACCTCGTGTAAGTGCAATAATAAACTTTACAGAGGACCATTTAAATAGACACCATACTATGAAAGCTTACATGGAAGCTAAGGCTAGAATATTTGAAAATCAAGATAGCAAAGATTTTTGTGTATTAAATTATGATGATAAAGATGTAAGAGCTTTATCAGATAATGTAAAAGCTAAAAAAATATTTTTTTCTAGGAAAAAAAGTTTAGAGTGTGGAATATATTTAGATGAGAACCAAAATATCATTATAAATATAGGTAAAAAAATTACACTTTTAAATAAAGATGAACTTAGTCTCCCTGGAGACCATAATCTAGAAAATTGTATGGCAGCTGCCGCAATAGCATATGTATCTAATATAGATATAGATGTTATAAGAAAAGTATTAAAAACTTTTGCTGGAGTTGAACATAGACAAGAGTTTGTAAGAAACTTAAATGGAATAATGTTTGTAAATGACTCGAAAGCTACAAATCCAGACTCAAGTATAAAAGCTGTTCAATCTTATAATAGACCAATAGTATTAATAGCTGGAGGCATGGATAAACAAAGTAGTTTTGATGAATTTTTAGATGCATCAAAAGAAAATGTATATGCATTAGTTTTATTAGGAGAAACTGCACAAAAGATAAAAGAATGTGCTCAAAATAAAGGATTTGATAATATAACTGTAGTAAAAGATATGAAGGAAGCTGTAGACGCTTCTTACCAAATTGCTAAAGATGGAGATGTAGTTTTATTATCACCTGCATGTGCAAGTTGGGATATGTATAAAAGTTTTGAAGTAAGGGGTATTGACTTCAAAGATAATGTAAACAATTTAAGGTAACCTCTTATCTAGGGAATGGAGGGAAAGCTTTCGCATGGCCAAAGAAGCTTTAAAAAAACAAATTGATAAGAGTACTAAAACTGAATTCGATAGTGTAATATTTTATACAACTATGACTTTAGTATTTATAGGTATCATTATGGTGTTTAGTGCAAGTTTTGTTCAATCTGCTTTTAAACACAATGATTCTTATTATTTTCTAAAAAGAAATACTATTTACGCTACTTTAGGATTTATATCTATGATTATAATATCTAATATAGATTATAGATTTTGGAAGAAAAATGCTAAAGCAATAGGAATAGTATCAGTTATACTACTACTTTTGGTACTAACACCATTAGGTATAAAAGCAAATGGTGCAAGACGTTGGTTAGGATTTGGAGCATTTACTATACAACCAGCAGAAATTGCAAAATTTGCTACTATTATAATTACAGCAAAGCTTATAGAAAAAAGATACGATTATATGAAATCTTTAACTAAAGGGGTTTTACCTATTTTAGTAATACCATTTATGTTTTTCGTTTTAATAATGTTTCAACCAAACATGTCTACGGCAGGAACTATAATATTAGTTACATTTGTTATGATATTTGTAGCAGGTCTTAATATGAAGTTTGTAATAGCTATGTTTGGTAGTGGTGTAGGTCTATTTTTACTTTTAGCACTTACATCTGAATATAGATTAAAGCGTATATTATCATTTTTAGACCCATTTCAAGACCCATTAGGGGATGGATATCAGGTTATACAAGGTCTATATGCATTAGGATCAGGTGGATTATTTGGAATGGGTCTTGGGAAAAGTCAACAAAAATGGTTTTACATACCCGAACCACAAAATGATTTTATATTTGCTATAATAGGTGAAGAATTAGGTCTTATAGGATGTGCAGTAGTAATAATGTTATTTGTTATACTAGTATATAGATGTGTAAGGATAGCATTAAATTGCACGGATATATTTACATGTATGGTTGTAATAGGTATAGGTGCCCAAATAGGAATTCAAGCTGCATTAAATATAGCAGTAGCAACTTCATCGATGCCAGTTACAGGAGTTGCTTTGCCATTTATAAGCTATGGAGGAACCTCACTTATTATATTTATGAGTGCTGTTGGTATAGTATTAAACATTTCAAAACATGTCAAAATGAACTAACAGGAGATGATTAAATGAAAGTCTTATTATCTGGCGGTGGAACTGGAGGACATGTATATCCAGCTATAGCCATCGCAAATAAAATAAAAGAAGAAAATCCAGACGCAGAAATATTATTCGTAGGAACTGAAAAAGGAATAGAGTCTGAGATAGTTCCTAAATATGGATATGAATTTAAAACAGTAACAGTTCAAGGATTTAAAAGAAAAATAGATTTAGATAATGTAAAAAGAGTTTTTAAACTATTTAAAGGTTTAGAACAGTCTAGAAAGGTAGTTAAAAAATTTAAACCTGATATAGTAATAGGTACAGGAGGATATGTAAGTGGGCCTGTATTATTTAATGCAGCTATGAGCAAGGTTCCAACAGTAGTACATGAACAAAATTCTTTCCCAGGTGTTACTAATAAAATACTTGCTAAAATGGTTACAACAGTATTAACTAGTTTTGAAGACTCACACCAAAGATTCCCAGAAGATACTAGAGAAAAACTAGTTCTTACAGGAAATCCAGTTAGAAAAGAAATATTAGTAGCTAGAAAATCTATATCAAGAAGAAATTTAGGGATAACAGAAGATAAAAAAATGGTTCTTTGTTATGGTGGTAGTGGAGGATCTAGAAAAATAAATGATGCTATGAGATTAGTAGTTAGAAATATGGTTAAAGATGATGTTGCTTTTATATTTGCTACTGGAAAGTCATATTATGATGAATTTATAAGTTCTATAGAAGATTTAAACTTAAAGCCATATCAAAGAGTAGTTCCATATTTAGAGGATATGGCAAATGCTCTAGCTGCAAGTGATTTAGTTATAGGAAGTGCAGGTGCTATATCATTAGCTGAAATAACTGCACTTGGAAAACCATCTATAATAATACCAAAAGCATATACTGCAGAAAATCATCAAGAGTATAATGCTAAAAGTATAGAAAATCAAGGTGCAGGGATTGCTATACTTGAAAAGAACTTAACAGATGTAAGTTTAAATACTGCAGTAACTAGACTTTTAGGAAATAGAGAAGAACTATTAGAAATGGCGAATAAAAGTAAGGAAATAGGAAAGCCAGAAGCTATAGATCTTATATATGATGAAATTTTAAAAATATATAACGATAATAATAAGAAAAATGCACCTAAAAAAGAAAATAAAAAATCTAAAAAAGAAGAAAATACTGACACTAATGTAGATTCAGATAAAAAAGAAGATACAAATAGTCAAGGTAAAGTAATAGGAATAAAGAAAAAGTAACATATATCCCCTCTAGTACATAATTTAAAATTATAGGCACTATGATTTTAACAGCACTAGGGGGGATTATTTGTGTGTAAATATATAGTTAGTGGTGGAAATAAAATAGAAGGTAGGCTAAATATAAGAGGAGCTAAAAATTCTATTTTACCTATAATGGCAGCTACTATACTAAATGAAAATAAAAGTATAATTCATAATGTACCTGATATATCAGATGTTTATATAATGATAAAAATATTAGAAAGTATAGGATGTAAAGTTGATTATGAACAAGATACTTTAATCATAGATAGTTCTAATATAAATTCTGGAGAAATAGATGAAGAATATGTTAGACAGATGAGGTCATCAATAATAATTATGGGAGCAATGATAGGAAGGCTAAATTATACAAAAATAAGCTATCCGGGAGGATGTGCTATAGGATCAAGACCAATAGATTTGCATTTAAAAGCACTTAAGAAACTAGGTATAAGGATAGAAGAAAAAAATGGATATATAAAATGTTTTAAATATAATATAAAAGGAGCCATAATTAATTTAGAATTTCCAAGTGTTGGGGCAACGGAAAATACTATATTAGCAGCAGTAAAAGCAAAGGGAACAACAAAAATATATAATGCAGCTAGAGAACCGGAAATAGAAGATTTAGCAAAATTTTTAAATTCTATGGGAGCAAAAATAAATGGAGCAGGAACTAGTTATATAGAAATAGAAGGAGTTAATAAATTAAATGAAGTTGAATATGAAGTTATACCTGATAGAATTGCAATAGGAACGTATATGGTTGCAAGTGCTATAACTGGTGGAACTTTAGAAGTAGATAAGGTAGTACAAGATCATATGGAACCGATATGTGATAAGTTAAGACTATCAGGTTGTGACATAAAATATACCAAAGAAGGTTTAATTTTAGTAGCACCTAAAATAATAAAAGCTGTAGACTTTGTAAAAACTTGTCCTCATCCAGGATTCCCAACTGATATGCAAGCTCAACTTATGGCATTTATGACATTATCAGATGGTTTGAGCGTATTTCATGAAACTATTTTTGAAAATAGATTTATGCATTGTGCAGAACTCATTAGAATGGGAGCTAATATAAAATATATAACAGAAAATGTATGTATGGTAAATGGGGTTGAAAAACTACACAGTGCAAGTGTTAAATCACCGGATTTAAGAGGAGGTGCATCTTTAGTATTAGCAGCACTAGTAGCTGAAGGGAAAACTGAAATTAGTGACATATATCATATAGAAAGAGGATATGAAAACTTTGAGAAAGTATTAAGAAGTCTTGGTGCAGATATAATTAAATTAAAAGATAAATAAAGGCCTTAGGGCCTTTTTATATTTAATAGAGAATTTTAAATCATTCAGTAAAGTAATAAATTTATAAGTTAAAATATAATATAAATTAATATATATGTAGGAAATATCACTATAAAAGTTGTATTTATATATATAATACATATTAAGAGAGGTACATATATGAAAAAAAATAAAAAAAAGATAAACACGAGTAAGGTAGTTATTATTTTTAGTCTTTTATTAATTATAGTTATAGTTTTATATACAGCACTAAATAGTGGAATATTCAATAGTAAGCATATTAAAATTGAGGGAAATAAATATGTTGAATCTGAGTATATTATAAAAGCTTTAGATATAAAAAATGATAAAAATATATTTAGATATAATATAAAAGATATGGAAGAAAGCTTGCTAAGTAATAGATATATTGATAAGATTGAAATAAAAAGATTACTACCAAATACTTTAAAGATTAGTATAATAGAAAAAGAAATAGTGGCAAACTTATATAATGAAGCAGTATATTGTTATATAGATCAAGAAGGCAATTTTATAGATGAAATTGATGAAAATAATAAAGATAATGAAGTAATTATAGTACAGATAGATTATAATATAACTGATTCACAGGAGATAAAATTTAAGAATGAAGAGAATAAAAAAAGGTTACTATATTTATTAGAGTACGTAAAAGCAGAAGGTATTTATAAAAAAATAGGTAATATAGACATGACAAAAGCTAATTCTATAAATATGAATACTAAGGATGATATAAATATATTATTAAATAGCGATGAAGAGCTAAGATATAATATATCTAGATTAGCAATGATTTTAGCTGATTTACAGAATAAAAAACAAAAAGGAGGAGAAATTGATTTATCTACTGGAAAGTATGCTTTATATAGGCCTTAAAAATTAAGTCCAATAGGAGTTGATAGTATGAAAATAAAAATTCCATATAAGAGTGTAGTTGCTTGTAGTATATTTTTAGGTGTATTAATAAGTCTTCAACTTAAGACAATCAATTTAGAAAATGGAGGAATGACTACATCTAAAAAAGGTGAGCAACTACTGCTAGAGTTAAAGTCATTAAAAGCAGAATCAAATAGTTTAGAAGAACAAATAAATACAATAAAAAAAGATATAGATAAATATAAAGAAAGTGAGGGTGATGATATTTTAAAGTCTGAAATTAAGCATTATGAAGAATTAGCAGGATATACAAATGTTAAGGGTCCAGGAATAATAATTAAATTGATAAATAATGGTTCGGGAGATAGTATAATTTATAATTATGACTTAATATTATCTATTGTAAATAAACTAAATTCAGCTCAAGCAAGTGCTATATCTATAAATGGAGAAAGAATAGTGTTTGATACATATTTAAACTTAAAAGATGATAGTTTATATATAAACAACACTAAAATAAAAGAGCCAATAACTATAAAAGCTATAGGAAATAAAGAAACATTAGAGTCTGCCCTTAGAATTAAGTATGGTATTGCTTGGGATATAGAAAAGTATTATAACTATAAAGTAGATATAAAAAGTGACGATAATATAAGTATAAATGGTTATGATAAAAAAATAAAAGATATAGATGTTGGTAATTTAAATGAATAAGAGAAAGAAATATATAAAGCATAAAATGGTTATTTTATGTGCATTCATACTAGGTATTCTTATAGAGATATATATTAAGACTTTAGATCCAGATAAGGTTTATATAACGTTAGAAGAAAAGAAAAATTTAGAACATGAAATAGATATAGAAAATGAACAAATAGAAAAGCTTAGAAATGCTAAAATTGAATATGAAAAAGAATTAGAAGCATATGAGAAAAAATCTTTAAATGGAAAATCGGTTAAGGAATTAATGGAATATGAATTATCATATTTAAAAGATATTACGGGAGAATCTAAAGTAATCGGAGATGGAATAATAATAACTATAAAAGATAGTGAAAATGATCCAAAAGAAAATCAAAATCCAAATGAACTTATAGTTCATGATATAGATATATTAAGAATCGTTAATGATTTAAAAAAAGCTGGAGCTACAGCAATATCTATAAATGAAGAGAGATTACTTACATTAAGTGAAATAAAATGTTCAGGAGCAACTATAAAAGTAAATGATACTACTTATGGACAACCATTTATAATTAAAGCTATAGGAGACTTAGATACATTAAAAGCTGCAGTGATTTCTCCAGAATCATATACTAATATATTACAAGAAGTATATGGTATTTATATAAAAGTAGAAGAGGAAAATGATATTATAATAAATTCTTTCAAAAAAATATGAATAAAAAGCATTAAAAAACTTGAAAAATATATTAGTTTCAAAGTAAAATAGAAAAGGTGAGAATTATGATATGGATACTAGCAGGGTTAGCACTTGGAGTAGTAGTAGGATTTTATATTCCATTTACTTACCCAGCAAATTATTCTTTATACATGTCGGTAGCAATACTTGCGATTATGGATTCAATATTTGGTGCAGTAAAATCAGGATTAAAAGGTAATTATGATAATTTAATTTTTTTAACTGGATTTATAGGAAATTCATTATTAGCTATAATATTGACGTATATAGGAGATAGATTAGGTCTACCGCTTTATTATGTCGCTATACTAGTCTTTGGGTCGAGATTATTTGACAATTTATCGGTGATAAGGAGACATATTGTTACAAAAATTAGTGATAGAAAAAGAGGAAAATAAATATTTTTGTGGAATAACTTACTTAAGAATTAACAAAAATTTAGAATTAAATGATATAATTAATACATACATTTACTTACAATCATAAAATAAGGAGGTTCATAGATGCTAAACTTTGACGTAGAAACAGATGGTCTTGCGCAAATTAAAGTAATCGGTGCAGGTGGCGGTGGAAATAATGCAGTAAATAGAATGATAGAAGCTCAACTTCAAGGTGTTGAGTTTATAGCCGTTAATACAGATAAGCAAGCTTTACAGACATCAAAAGCTGAATATAAGATTCAAATAGGAGAGAAACTTACTAGGGGTCTAGGAGCAGGAGCAAATCCTGAAGTTGGTAAGAGAGCAGCAGAAGAAAGTAAAGATGAAATAGTAAAAGTACTTCAAGGTGCTGATATGGTATTTGTTACAGCTGGTATGGGCGGAGGAACAGGTACTGGTGCAGCTCCTGTTATAGCTCAACTTGCAAAAGAAATGGGAATTCTTACAGTAGGAGTTGTTACTAAGCCATTTGTATTTGAAGGTAAGGTAAGAATGAAAAATGCTGAAAATGGTATAGCAGAATTAAAATCAAAAGTAGATACATTAATAACTATACCTAATGATAGATTATTACAAATAGTTCAAAAGAATACTTCTATGTTAGATGCATTTTCTATAGCAGATGATGTATTAAAGCAAGGTATACAATCAATATCTGACCTTATAGCAGTGCCAGGTCTTATAAACTTAGACTTTGCAGACGTTACTTCAGTAATGAAAGAACAAGGTCTAGCTCACATGGGTATAGGTAATGCTACAGGAGAAACTAGAGCTATAGAAGCAGCTAGAGAAGCGATACAATCTCCACTTCTTGAAACTTCAATAAGAGGAGCTAAAGGAGTATTACTTAATATAACAGGTGGAGCTAATTTAGGTCTTCTTGAAATAAATGAAGCGTCAACTCTAGTTCAAGAATCTTGTGATCCAGAGGCTAATATAATATTTGGAGCTTCTATAAGAGAAGATTTAGCTGAAGAAATAAGAATAACAGTAATAGCTACGGGATTTGATGAAGCAAAACATATAGAACCAGAAGTAATAGAAAAAGTTAAAACTTCACCTAAACCAACATTAAATACAGCTGCGATAGCTGCTAAGCCTATTGAAGTTGAAGTAAAGGAAGAAGTTGCTATTACTAGAGAAGAGCCAAGAAGAAGTTCTATATTAGATGATGATATGGAAATACCAACTTTCTTAAGAAGAAGAAGATAGATATACTAAGAAGCCGAGAGGCTTCTTTTTTTACGCTTAAGGATATTATAATACTTTAAAAAATGTGGATAACTTCTGAATGTAAGTAATATCAATAAATTGGTTTTGAGCGTAAAAAAGATTTTGAGAAACGGACGAAGTCGTTGGCGATATGAAGCATTTCGCCGATACATTGATCAAGCAAAGCGAATTTTTTATTTAGATTATGCATATTTATTAATAAAAAAATAAGATAAAATTTTACTTATATTAAATTAATTCAACAAATAAATAATATAAAAATATAAGCAACTAATATTTAATAGTAGAATGCTTTATTTTTTTGTTTATTTATACTATAAATTAAATTCATTTCGACTGTTAAAAATGACATAAAATAAAGCATAGGCTAACTTATAATATATTACAAAGGTTAAAGGGGGTAATGTAATGTATATAGAATATTACATTATAGAAAACCTATTAATAAATTATATTATTATAAGTTGTACTTCTATTCTTATAAAAAAGTATAATAGTGAAAAAAAAAAATGGATAGGTGCTTTTTTAGGAACTATATACTCAGTTGCATACTTATATCCTAGTTTAGAAATATTATTCAGATTGCCATTTAAGTTACTAATTATGACTTTCATAACATTAATATCATTTGCCTATAAAGATAAAAAAGAATTTATAAGAATATCTGTAGTATTTTACTTAGTGAATGTTTTTATATGTGGAAGTACTTATTTTATAATTTATTTCACAGGTATAGAGCATATGAAAGTATCATTTTTAATAGTATGTGCTTATATAAGTTGCGAATTGCTTAAATACATATACAGAGATATAAAAACTCTTAAATATATTAAGGACATAAAAAAGACAATAGATATAAATTTACTTGGAAAACATTGTACATGTGAGGCTTTAGTAGATAGTGGAAACCTACTAAAAGATCCTTTAGGTAATAATGAAGTTATAATAGTCAAATCAAGGTTATTAAAGGGGATTATAAGTGATGAGCTAGTAGAATATGATTATGAGAATATGGATGTATTCAAAGTGCAGGATATTATAAGTTCTTCAGATGGAGGGTTATCCTCAAGAGTCAGACTTATTCCATACAAGCATGCAGGAAGTAATAATGGCTCAATAATTTTAGGGATTAAGGCTGATTACGTTGAAATTGATAAAAACAAAATAAGTAATGTTGTTATTGGACTATCTAATTTTGATGATTCTGAATATGATGCTATTTTAAATCCAAATATATTACAAGGGATTTAACTAAAAAAGGGGGAAATTAAAGTGAAGTCATTAATATCAAAGGTATTAAACAAAATAGTATTTATACTAATTAAGTTTAATATTATAAAACCAAAAAGTATTTTTTATATGGGAGGAGTAAATATACTACCTCCACCATTAAATCAAGAAGAAGAAATGGAATTATTACAGAAACTAGAAACTGATGATAGTATAAAACAAATTTTAATAGAAAGAAATCTAAGATTAGTTGTATATATATCTAGAAAATTTGAAAATACTGGTATAGATATAGAAGATTTAATATCTATAGGTACAATAGGACTTATAAAAGCGGTAAATACTTTTAAATTAAATAAAAATATAAAATTAGCAACATATGCATCTAGATGTATAGAAAATGAAATTCTTATGTATCTTAGAAAAAATAATAAGAAAAAAATTGAAGTTTCATTTGATGAACCACTAAATATAGATGTAGATGGTAATGAACTATTATTATCTGATGTCCTAGGAACTGAAAATGATGAAATATACAAAATTATAGAGGAAGAGATCGATAAAGATTTGTTAGTTATGGCATTAGATAGATTATCAGATAGAGAAAAGCAAATAATGGAGTTAAGATTTGGGTTAACTACAAGAGGTAGAGAAAGAACTCAAAAGGAAGTTGCCACAATGCTTGGAATATCTCAATCTTATATATCAAGATTAGAAAAGAAAATAATATCTAGATTAAAAAAAGAAATGAAGAAATTTGTATAGATAAATAATTTACTCTTAAAAGTATAAAAATAAATGATGTGTAAATAATTTCATATAAGAAAACTTTTAAGAGAGGACTGAAATATATGCAAATAAATAAAGTTGAAATCTGTGGTGTAAATACATCTGAACTTCCAGTTCTTAAAAATAATCAAATGATGGAACTTCTTTTGAAAATAAAATCGGGAGATGAAGAAGCAAGACAGGAGTTTGTTAGAGGTAATTTAAGATTAGTTTTAAGTGTTATACAAAAATTTAATAACAGAGGGGAAAACATAGATGACTTATTTCAAATAGGTTGTATAGGACTTATAAAAGCAATAGATAATTTTGATCTAAGTCAAAATGTAAGATTTTCAACTTATGCAGTACCTATGATAATAGGAGAAATAAGAAGGTACTTAAGAGATAATAATCCTATAAGAGTAAGTAGGTCATTAAAAGATATTGCATATAAGGCATTGCAAGTTAGAGAAAGATTGGTAAGAAATAATGCTAAAGAACCTACAGTATCAGAAATAGCTAAGGAGTTAGAACTAGAAGTAGAAGATGTAGTTATGGCTCTAGATGCAATACAAGATCCAATATCTTTATTTGATCCAGTATACCAAGATAATGGAGATGCAATATTTGTAATGGATCAAGTTCAAGATAAAAAGGATACAGATGAAAATTGGCTTCAGGAAATAGCATTGAAAGAAGCTATTAAAAAATTAAATAGTAGGGAAAAATTAGTATTGGATTTAAGATTTTACAAAGGAAGGACTCAAATTGAGGTAGCAGATGAAATAGGTATATCACAAGCACAAGTATCGAGAATAGAAAAAAATGCACTAAAAAATATGAAAAAATATATATAATAAATTATTATCATCGTTGGTATTTATATACCAACGCTTTTTTATGTATAAGTAAATCGAGTATACTTAATATATCAGATAGTTTTGATGCTATGATTTTTAATATACCTTATAATAAAATAAAGGCTCAGGAAGACGGAATTAAATAACGAAGAGATTACGAAGGGACACAATTTTATATAGATTTATTTGAAAAATTTATTGATATGCTTGATAAATATAAATAAAAAAAATGACCAATATAGGTCATTTTTTTTTGTCCAAGTTCATAATTATTTTTATAAATATATTTTTTATTGAGAGGAGATATAATATGATAAGAGTATCTGATATAATGGAAAAGGAAATAATAAACGTAAAAAATGGAAAAAGAATGGGGTTTATAACTGATATAGATATGGATATTAATGAAGGTAAAGTAATATCATTTTCTATATCTGGAGATAGTGGACGTGTTTTTTTTTCTAGAGGATATGAAGAAGAGTCAATATTTTGGAATGATATACTAAAAATAGGATGCGATACTATAATAGTAAATATAGGATCAGAGCTTAATTTAGACGAATTTAATATATAGCTATAAAGGAGGAATAAAGATGCAATGCCCTTATTGTAATCATAAAGAATGTAAGGTAATAGATTCTAGACATACTGATTCAAAATCTATAAGAAGAAGAAGAGAATGTGAGGCTTGTAAGAAAAGATTTACAACTTACGAAAAAATAGAAACAATGCCTATTATGGTAATAAAAAAAGATAATACAAGAGAGTATTTTGACGGAGATAAGATAAAATATGGTATATTAAAATCTTGCGAAAAGAGACCTGTATCAGTTGAACAAATTGAAGAAATAGTAGCGTTTATTGAAAATGAAATAAATAAGTACTATATTTCAGAAATAGAAACTGAAAAAATTGGAGAAATGGTAATGGATAAATTAAAAGATTTAGATGAAGTAGCATATGTAAGATTTGCATCTGTTTATAGACAATTTAAAGATATAAATAATTTCGTGATAGAACTAAAAAATATACTTATGGAGAGAGAGGACTAAGATGAAGAACCATATAACAGTTCAACGGATTAATGACAAGATAGATTTTGTTAACTTAGCTATAACACTTAGTAATGTAGACTCAAAATCTAGAGAAGATATGGAAGCGGTTTGTAAATATGGAAATTTTAATATAGAAAATTTAACTAGTAATATTCAAATACACTCAGATATAGTCAATAAAATAGATGAAAATAATATAGGACAAAAAGAAGAGGGAGATGCATTAATAACAAATTTACCTAATATACCTTTATTGATATTTACAGCTGATTGTGTACCTATAGCTATAATAGATAAAAAGAATAAAGCTATAGGACTAGTTCATGCTGGATGGAGAGGTACTTATGATGTAATAGCTAAAAAAACTATAGAGAAAATGGAAGCTAACTATAATACAAATCCAAAAGATTTAGTTTGCGTTATAGGTCCATCTATTGGTCCTTGTTGCTATGAAGTATCTAAAGATTTAGTTGAAAAATTTAACATAAATTTTACAAATAGTACTGAAAAATTTTATACAATAGAAGAAGATAGATATAAGATAGATTTATGGAAGATTAACGAGTACATATTAAAGGAATGTGGAGTTATAGAAGAAAATATAATAAATCTAAAATTATGTACTAGCTGTAATAGTGATAAATTTCACTCTTACAGAAAACATAACCAAACACCAAAAAGGATAGGTACTATACTACAGATAAAATAGAGGAGGACATGTTATAATGAAGCCTAAGATCCTTATTATAGATGATGAAATTCATATAGTAGAACTTATTAAATTTAATCTAGAAACATCAGGATATGAAGTAGATATTGCATATGATGGACTAGATGGATATCTTAAAATAAAAGAAAATGCACCGCATTTGGTACTTCTAGATTGGATGCTACCTAATATAAGCGGTATAGATATGTTAAAGAAAATAAGAAATGATCAATTGCTATCTGATATACCAGTTATAATGTTAACTGCTAAAAATATGGAAAGTGATAAAATAGAAGGATTAGAATTAGGCGCAGATGATTATATAACAAAGCCATTTAGCATAAAAGAACTATTAGCTAGAGTTAGTTCGGTACTTAGAAGATATAATATAAATAAAGAAAATATTTTAACTTTAGGAAGTTTAAATGTAAATCTCATTAAACATGAAGTCTCTAAAGGAAATGAAAAAATTGATTTAACTCTTAAAGAATTTGAATTATTAAAATTATTGCTTGAAAATAAAGGTAAGGTACTTTCAAGAAATTATCTTTTAGATAAAATATGGGGATATGATTATTATGGAGAAACCAGAACTGTAGATGTACATATTAGATATTTAAGAAAGAAAATAGAAGGTGAGGACTCATCAGAAAAATATATACAAACTATTAGAGGAGTAGGGTATAAGATAGATTAAAAGTTAGGAGACATCTTTATGGATAATGTTGTATTAATTTTTATAATGCTAATAGCATCTATAGTATCGATAGTATGTGTTAGATACAATATAAGGCTTAGAAATTATCTAAAGGAATTTATAAAAACATCTAAACAAATAAGTAATAGAGAATTTCACTCACGTTTAAATATAAATGTAAGAGGAGAGCTTGGAGAATTAAGTAAAAATTTTAATGACATGATAGATATAATGAATAGTAAAATTGAAGAAGTAGAATACAATCACCTTCAAATGACATCTATACTAAAAAGCATATCTCATGGAATTTTAGCTGTTGATATTGATGGAAATATAATGCTTATAAATGAGGAAGCTAAAAGAATATTAAAGTTCAATGAATACGAATTTATAGAGGGGAAAAATATAAATTCTATTATACATGAATCAAGTTTACTAAAAGAAATTTCTTTATTTAAAGGGTCTAAAGAAAGCAAATATGTAGAAATTACAACTGATGATGAAATAGTGTATAGTATAAATCTAGATCCAATATATCTGCAAGATATGGATAATGTAATAATTGGGTCAATTATAAATATTAAAGATATAACAGAAAAAGTTAAATTAGAGAATATGAGGACTGATTTTGTCGCCAATGTAAGTCACGAACTAAAAACACCTCTTACATCTATAAGTGGATTTGTAGAAACCTTAAAGCTAAATGAAAATATAGATGCATCAACTAGAAATAGATTCCTAGGAATAATTGAAAGTGAATCGGACAGGCTAAAAAGGCTTATAGATGATATATTATTATTATCATTTATAGAGAAGAAGGAAACCAAAGTACTAGAGTTAGTGCATGTATATGAAGTTTTTATGGAAGTATATGAAATGACGGATTACTTTGCTAAGTCTAAGAATATAAATGTAAGTTATAAGTTTAGTGATCAAAGTATATCAATAATATCTAATCGAGATTATATAAAACAAATATTTTTAAATTTAATTGATAATGCTATTAAATATACACCAGAGGATAAAGATGTATATGTAGAAGTTGATTATAATAAAAATGATTTAATAATCAAAGTAAGCGATAATGGGATAGGTATACCAAAAGAAGATATAAATAGGATATTTGAAAGATTTTATAGAGTAGATAAAGCTAGAAGTAGAGATGTAGGTGGTACTGGTTTAGGTCTTGCTATAACTAAACATATAGTAAAGAATTTGGGTGGAACTATAAGTGTTAAAAGTGAATTAGGACAAGGTAGTGAATTTATTATTACTATACCGAAGAAAAATTTCCTTAAATAGAGGAAATTTTTTTTTGTTTTTGCACAAACTAAGTCTAATCATATTTTTAAATTAGTACTATAGATACAAAAGGAGTTGATACTAATGAAAGAAAGTCTTATCGCAGATGATTTGTTTAGGCGTGCATTTATAGTAGCTTTATTTATAGGAGTACTGTGTAGAGGGTTGGTGTTAAGGGTGACTGATAAGCAGTATCCATCTAGACCTCAAGACTATTTAGAGCAGATAATAATCTCAGGGTTATCGGCATCTCTTGGTGCAATTGCATTTCCCGCGCTTATAGATAAAGAATTTTCAGCATTAACATTTTTTGCTGTAGCAATACAACAATTTCAAGGTTTGTCGCAAGAAGAAAGGATTACAATAGAAAATATTGATAATGAAGAGGTAGTTCCTAAAGGTTCAGCATATATAGAAGAAATATCATCTACATATGAAAGTAGAAGCTATATAAGTTTATTTTCATCATTAGTTGCTTCAATCATATATATATATTGCGCTAGAGCTTATAAGTTCGGTTTTTTACCATGCACAATTTTAGCAGCAATAGGTGGTGCTATATTAGGATTTATCTTTAAAAGAGATTTAAGAAGAAGCAGTATAGGCGATATAGCTGATGTAGTAGAGGCCAAGATAAATTTCGATGGTCCAATACTTAAAGTTAATAGTGTATTTATAAACAATATAGGTTTAGAAGATACTAGAAATAAATATTTAAAAGAAGGTATTGCAATAGAGATTATACCTAAAAATATGAAGGCTTATGGTATTATTAGTGACTTAGGCCAAAGACAAGCAGTACTTCACAATTTATTTATTCATTTTGGAATAAATAAAGATATAGACGAAAAAGATTTACTAGCTACAACAAAAATTAATTTAGATAAAAATACAGTAGTTATTCCTTATCTACCGCTTGTTAAAGATATGGATGAACTAATAAAAGTAGTGAAAAGTACACCAATATTAGAAGTATCAAAAGGAAAACAAAGTGCTTATAGTGGTGAAAAATTATAAAGTGAGGTGAAAAAATGGACAAGATATTTTTTATAGGAATTATTATTGGGATATTTTCGAGACTTATAATGTTGCATTTAGACCAAAAACAATATCCAACAGAACCAAATGTTTTACTATCTCAATTAGTTTTAGCATTTGTTGCATCATCTTTAGGTTCTTTATTAGTACCTGCACTTATAGAGCGTTCATATACATCTATTACTTTTTTATCTTTAGCAGCACAGCAATTTAGGCAAGTAAGAGATAATAGAAGAGACACTTTACAAAACTTAGAGGATGTACAATTAATACAAAGAGGAAATGCTTTTATAGAAGAAATAGCTAGAACATATGAAGTTAGAAATTATACTTGTATAGTAACTTCATTTCTTACAGTTGGGCTTTATTATATAATAACAAGCGAATTTAAATTGGGAGATAATCTATCAATTATAATTAGTTCTATATGTGGATTAGCTTTAGCATTAATACTTAAAAAGTTACTTACAAGACAGAGTATTGGTGATATAGCAGATGTAGTACCAGTTAAAATTAAATTTGTAGATGAATGTATTATGCAAGTAGGAGAATTAAAAGGAATAACTAATATAGGATTAGAGAAAGAGAGGGAAAAATATTTATCTCAGGGATTAGGAATAGAAATAATACCAAAAGACAAAAGTTATGATAATGCAGGAATAATATATGATCCAGGTCAACGTCAAGCTATTATATATAATATATATTCTAGGATAGGAATATTAAGAGAAGAAAATGAACCAGCTTTTTATCCATTACCGAGAATAAATCTAAATAATGGTAGCCTTATGATAGCTGTTGTTCCAGTAGATAAAGATATAGATAAATTAATAGATGCAATTAAATCATGTCCTATTTTATCTAGTGCAAAGGGCAAGAATGTGTCATTAAAAAATTATAAAATAGATAAGAAGGGAAGTGCATAGAAATGGGAATGAATATAGGTATAACTGATTATACTCTGGGTATAATTACAACTGATAAAAATATGAAACCAGTTGGAGGGTGTCCTATAATTTATGCAAATGATAATAAAGATTTGCAAAACAAAGCTATGCTAATGGCAAAAAGTGTTGGAGGAATGGTTCACGCTATTACTAAGGAAACTCTAATTATAGTTAAGCATTAAAAGGTACCATATGGTACCTTTTATAATCTGACAAATATTGACGTTATTTAATAAAACATGTTATTATAGTGTGATGATTAAATAAACGGATACAATTTTATAATTTAAGTTATAAAATTAAAATTTTACAAAAAGAAAAGTGGTGACTAGAATATGGAAGTAAATGTAAAAAATACAAATAATATAATAAGTAAGGTATATAAAGGTAGCATTGCAGATGAGCTAGGAATAGAAGTTGGGGATTTACTTATTTCTATAAATGGTGAACCGATACATGATATAATAGAATATAGATTCTTACTAAGTGATGAATACCTAGAAGTAGAAATACAAAAGCAAAATAGAGAAGTTTACATATATGAGATCGAAAAGGACTATGATGATGATTTGGGTATTGAATTTACGAATCCAATAATAGATAAAGCTAAAAGTTGTAGAAATAAATGTGTATTTTGCTTTATAGATCAATTGCCTAAAGGAATGAGAGAAACTCTTTATTTTAAAGATGATGATTCAAGACTTTCATTTTTACAAGGAAATTTTGTAACTCTTACTAATATGAGTGAAGAAGATATAAATAATATAATAAAATATAGAATCAGTCCTATAAATATATCAGTTCATACAACTAATCCTGAACTTAGAAAAACTATGATAAAGAATAAATTTGCAGGTAAATTATATAGCATAATGGAAAGGTTAGCAGAAGCTAAAATTCAGATGAATTGTCAGATAGTTTTATGTCCTGGATATAATGATAAGGAAGAATTAGAAAGAACTGTATCAGATTTAACTAAGTTATATCCTTATGTAAATAGTGCAGCGGCTGTTCCAGTAGGAATAACTAAGTATAGAGAACATTTACCAAATTTAGAAATATTTAATGAAAAAACAGCTGGCGAAACTATTGATCAAGTAGACACACTACAGAAAAAATACCTTAAAGAATTAGGAACTAGATTTATATTCTTATCAGATGAGTTTTATATAATGGCAAATAGAAAGTTATTAGACTATGATGAGTATGAAGGATTTATACAATTTGAAAATGGAGTAGGTATGATAAGTAAACTTGAAAGACAAATAAAAGATTGCTTAGAAAACTTATCAGAAGATCATAAATCTAAAATAAAGAAAGTATCTATTGCTACAGGTCATTCGGCATACGAATTTATGTGTGAAATGGCAAAATGTGTAATGGAGAAATGCCCTAATGTACATATAGATGTTTATAAAATAATAAACAACTTCTTTGGAGATACAATAACTGTTTCAGGTCTTGTAACAGCAACAGATATAATAGATCAATTAAAAGGGAAAGATTTAGGTGAAACTCTATATATACCAAGAAGTATGCTAAAAGCTGATGAAGAAATATTCTTAGATAATATAACACTAGAAAACTTAAGTAGTATTATGGGAATTGAAGTTGTACCTTGTTTAAATGAAGGTAAAGATTTTATAGATAAAATTTTGAAATAAGATAAGGAGATTATTATGAGTGATAACAGGCCAGTAGTTGCGGTAGTAGGAAGATCGAATGTTGGAAAATCCACATTATTTAATAAATTAGCAGGAAAAAGAATATCTATAGTAGAAGATACTCCTGGAGTAACTAGAGATAGAATATTTACAGAGGTAGAATGGTTAAATCATTACTTTACATTGATAGATACAGGAGGTATAGAGCCAGACAATGGAGATATAATATTATCTCATATGAGAAATCAAGCTATGCTTGCTATGGATATGGCACACATTATACTTTTTGTAGTTGATGGAAAATCAGGATTAACAGCAGCAGATAGAGAAGTTGCTCAAATTCTTAGAAAGACTAAAAAGCCAGTTATACTTGTAGTAAATAAAATAGATAGCCAAAGTCAATTTGATAATGTATATGATTTTTATGAATTAGGACTTGGAGTTCCGTTTGCAATATCAAGTGCTAATAGTATGGGGCTTGGAGATTTATTAGATGAAGTTGTTCAAAACTTCCCGGAAGGATTAAATACTGAGTATGACGAAGATATAATAAGAGTTGCTATAACAGGTAAGCCTAATGCTGGTAAAAGTTCTATACTTAACAATATATTAGGTGAAGAAAGAGTTATAGTAAGTCCTATTGCAGGGACAACAAGAGATGCAGTTGATACTTATGTAGAAAAGAATGGACAGAAATTCCTTCTTATAGATACAGCAGGTCTTAGAAGAAAAAGTAAAATATATGAAACAGTAGAAAAGTATAGTGTAATAAGATCTATGGCTGCAGTAGATAGAGCCGATGTAGTATTAATAGTAATAGATGCAAAAGAAGGAATAACAGAACAAGATACAAAGGTCGCAGGAATAGCTCATGATGAAGGGAAGGCTTGTGTATTTGTAATAAATAAGTGGGACTTAATAGAAAAGGATAATAAAACTTTAGGAAATTATACTAAAGATGTTAAAGAAAAATTCCCATTCATGATGTATGCACCAGTAATATTTGTTTCAGCAAAAACTAATCAAAGAATGAATAAAATATTAGAAACAGTAGAATATGTAGCAAGTGAACATGCTAAGAGAGTATCAACTTCTGCATTAAATGATGTAATAGGTGAAGCAGTAATGTTAAACCAACCACCATCAGATAAAGGTAAGAGACTAAAGATTTACTATGGATCTCAAACTGGAGTTAAACCACCTAAGTTTACTTTATTTATAAACGATAAGAATTTAACTCATTTTTCATATCAAAGATATCTTGAAAACAAAATAAGAGAGAACTTTGGATTTGAGGGTACACCAGTACAATTTGAATACAGAGAAAAGAATAAAAAATAAATTTAACTAAGGGGTGGAATAAGTATGCTTAGTTATATATTGATTATAATAATTGCTTATCTTTTAGGTAATATATCTACTTCATATATAATAGCTAAAAAAATGATGGGTGTAGATATAAGAACTCAAGGATCTGGAAATGCTGGATCTACCAATGTACTTAGAACTTTAGGTAAAAAAGCTGGTGCAATGACTTTTATAGGTGATTTATTAAAAGGTGTTATAGCAGTTTTTATAGCAAAGTTAATAGCTAAAATATCAGGTGTTGATGTATCTACAGCAGGATATCTAGGTGTAGTGGGTGTTGTATGTGGACATAACTGGCCAGCATTTTTGGGATTTAGAGGTGGTAAAGGTGTAGCTACTTCTTTAGGTTCTATGATAGCTATAAATCCTGTTTTAGCATTATCATGTTTTGGAATATTTTTAATAATAGTAGCTATTACAAAATATGTTTCCTTAGGAGCTGTAGTGAGTATATCACTTTCACCAATTATGATGATTCTTACTAAAAATAATAAAGGTTTAATAGCTACATTATTTTTAACTGCATCAGTAATATATACTCATAGAGAGAATATAAAAAGATTACTAAGCGGAACAGAAAGAAAATTAGGTGAAAAAAAATAATTTTAAATACTGTTAGGTGGTGTTAACATGGAAAAAGTATGTGTATTAGGAACTGGAAGTTGGGGGAGTGCATTAGGGCTAACTTTAGCGAAAAAAGGATATAAAGTTGGTATGTGGACTCTTAATGAAGAACAAGCTAAAAAAATAAATAATACAAAAGAAAATATAGATTATTTACCAGGTGTATTATTTCCAAACAATATGGTTGTTACAACTTCTTTAGAAGAAGCTGTATCAAATAGCATAATTGTAGTTTTAGCAGTTCCATCACAGGCTATAAGAAGTGTATGTAATCAAATAAAGCCATTTATAAAAGATGAACAAATAATAGTTGACGTAGCAAAGGGTCTAGAAAAAGGTACTGGGCTTAGATTATCAGAAGTAGTCAAAGAAGAGCTTCCTAATAATCCATATGTAACTTTATCAGGACCATCTCATGCAGAAGAAGTTGCAAGAGATATACCTACTACAGTAGTTGTGGCATCTACTAATTTAGAAATAGCTCAAAAAGTGCAAGATATATTTATGGGTCCTAAGTTTAGGGTTTATACAAATCCAGATATAGTTGGTGTAGAACTTGGAGGAGCATTAAAAAATATAATAGCTTTTGGAGCAGGGATATGTGACGGATTAGGCCTTGGAGATAATTCAAAAGCAGCTCTTATGACTCGTGGGATTAGAGAAATAAGTAGATTAGGGGTTGCTATGGGAGCAGATGTTTCTACTTTTTCCGGATTATCAGGAATAGGCGACTTAATTGTAACTTGTACTAGTATGCATAGTAGAAATAGAAGAGCTGGTATCTTAATAGGGCAAGGAAAGAGTTTAGAAGAAACTTTAGAAGAAGTGAAAATGGTAGTAGAAGGAATAACTGCTACAGAAGTGGCTTATGAAGTTTCTAAAAAATTAAATGTAGATATGCCTATAACAAGTGCAATATATTCTATATTGCATAGTAATTTAAACCCTAATGAAGTGGTAATAGATTTAATGATGAGAAATAAAACTCATGAAATGGAAGAGATAGTTAATGAAAAGCTAGGATTTTAATCCTAGCTTTTTTACGCTTAAGGATATTATAATACTTTAAAAAATGTGGATAACTTCTGAATATAAGTAATATCAATAAATTGGTTTTGAGCGTAAAAAAGATTTTGAAATGCTTCGCCCACACAGTGGCTCAAGCAACGTACGAAGTCGTTGGCGACATGAGCGAAGCGAATTTTTTATTTATTATTAGGTATTTTTAAATTATTTAGAAATTTAAAATGAATTTTTTTAAAAGAAATTTAAATTTGGAATAATAGTCCCACTATGAAAATATAATCTATTAAGAAACTATATGCAGGAGGGGAACTTGATGAACAACATTTATGAAGATATAGCAAAAAGAACTCAAGGAGATATATACATAGGGGTAGTAGGTCCTGTTAGAACAGGTAAATCTACTTTCATAAGAAAATTTATGGAGAATCTTGTGTTACCAAACATAGAAAATGAATTTAAAAGAGAAAGAACACAAGATGAAATACCACAAAGTGGATCAGGAAAAACTATAATGACTGTAGAGCCAAAGTTTGTTCCAGCTGATGGGGTGGAGATAAAAATAAAAGACACAGTATCTTTAAAAGTTAGAATGGTTGACTGTGTAGGGTACATAGTAGATGGAGCTTTAGGGCATGAGGAAGAAGGAAAACAAAGATTAGTATCAACTCCTTGGTCACAAGAGGCAATGACTTTCGAAAAAGCAGCAGAAATAGGGACTAAAAAAGTTATAAGAGATCATTCAACATTAGGTATAGTAGTCTTAACTGATGGGTCTGTAACAGGTATAGATAGAAAGAATTATCTTTCAGCTGAAGAAAGAGTAATAAATGAATTAAAATCTTTAAATAAGCCATTTGCAGTTGTTCTAAACACGCTAGATCCATATAGTGAGTCTACAGAACTATTAAGATCAGAGTTAGAGGAAAAATACGATGTGCCTATAGTTCCTTTAAATGTTTTAGCAATGGATGAAGAAGATATAGAAAATGTAATGGAAACTGTACTTTATGATTTCCCATTAAATGAAATAAGAATTAATTTACCTAAATGGGTAGAAGGACTTGAGAGAAATCATTGGATTAAAAATAATATAATCTTTACATTAAAACAAAGTATAGCTGAAATAGGAAAATTAAGAGATGTAGATAGCATAGTTCAAGGATTTTCAGAGTTAGAATTCTTAGAAGATACAGAAGTAGATAATGTAGAACTTGGAGAAGGTGTTATAAGTATTGACTTAACAGCTAAACAAGACTTATTCTATAACGTATTAGAAGAAAAGAGTGGATTTAAAATAGATGGAGATCATCAATTATTAAATCTTGTAACTAAATTATCAAGAGTTAAAAATGAATATGATAAGATAGAAAGTGCTTTATATGATGCTAAAACTAAGGGGTATGGAGTTGTAGCTCCTTCGTTAGATGAACTTAGCTTAGAAGAGCCTGAAATAATAAAGCAAGGTAAGCAATATGGAATTAAATTAAAAGCAAATGCACCTTCACTTCATATAATAAAGGCAGATATATCTACAGAAGTATCTCCTATAGTTGGTAATCAAAATCAAGGTGAAGAAATGATTAAATATTTACTAGATGAATTTGAACAAAATCCAAGTGAATTATGGGCATCAAATATGTTTGGTAAATCATTACATGATTTAGTTAAAGAACAATTACAGAGCAAGTTATATACTATGCCAGAAGAAATAAGGGTTAAGATACAAAAAACATTACAAAAAATAATAAATGAAGGAAGCATGAATATAATAACTATATTATTATAAGAATGATTCATTAAAAAGGCTAAATATTTATATTTAGCCTTTTTAACGTATAATTAAACTATAATATAAACTTTAGTTTAATAATTTTAAATAGAAGTTAAAAATATGATATTTTGATAAATGTATATGGAAAAAGTAGCAGAGAGTGTCATATAGTTGGCTACATGAAGTATTTCATCAAAACATTTCTTAAGCGAAGCGAATTTTTTATTTACACAAAAATATAATATTAGATTAATAAATATAAAAACTAAATATTTTAATATATACTAAATAAAAATAAAAATTAAATTAGTAGAAAATAGTTAAACTATGTAATGTTTTTGAAAATATAATTAAAAGGAAATTTAATATTATTTGAAGAAATAGTATAAAAGTTTGAAGAAAAGAGATTGGGGAGAATTAGTCTTGAGAAAAATAAGGAAAATAAAATACTCTAGATTATTGATTATTATAATATTTGTTTATATACTATTTCAAATTTCCATAAATATAATAGGAAAAAATATGGAGACTTTGGTTATAAAAAATGAGACGATGAAGCTAAAAGTAAGTGCAAAAGGATTAATTATAAGAGACGAGTATTTAATAAAATCAGATCGAAGTGGAAACATAAAAAGTATAGCTAGAGATGGTGAAAAATTAAAAAAAGGCGATACATTAGCAGCTATATATAATAATAGTAAAAACTTAGAAGAAAATAAAAATAAGATAGTTCAGTTGAATAAAGAAATAGAAGAGTTGGGGATTGAATATGAAAATAGTAAATCGAACTTAAGTAGAGATTTAATAGATACTAAGATTAAAATTAAAAAAGAACAAAGAGCAGCTCTTAATAATGAAAACAATAAAAATATAAACTATTTAAATATACCAACATCAGGTGTAGTATCTAGTAGATATGATGGATATGAGGAGATATATACATTGGATAAATTAAAAAATTTAACTTCTAAGGATATAGAAGAGGTAGAAAATGATTATAAAAAAATAGATATTGAAAATACATTTATAAAAGAATCAGAAGTAGTAGCAAGAATAATACAAAGTGACTATTCATATATAGCAATATTTACTGAGGACGATATTTTTGAAGAGAATCAAAATGTAGAAATTATATTTGATAGTGAGAATGTACAAGGAAATGTAGAAAAAATATATAGAAAAGGGGATGATAATGTAGTTATATTTAAAATAAGTAATCAAAATGTAGAAATTTATGATACAAGAGTAAAAGAATTTGATATAATATATAAGCAAATAGACGGTTTGAAAATACCCAAACAATCTATAGAAGAAGTAAACAATCAAAAGGGTGTATACGTATTAAATCAAGAGACTGGAAAAGTAGACTTTATTGAATTAAAAACTATACAATATGAAGATGATGAATTTATAGTTATAGACTATTACAAGAATCAAAAAAAAGGTATAAAAACAGTTGATATATATGATGAAATCATTCTAAAGCCAAATAGTATAAATAAAAATATAAAAATAAGTAGGTGGTAAATTGAGTGCAATTAGAGAAAATCTCGAATCAATAAAATCTAATATAAAAGAATCTGCTAATAACGTAAACAGAAGAAACGAAGATATAACATTAATAGCAGTTACTAAAACAGTAGATGTAGATAAAGTATTACAAGCTATAGAATATGGTGTTACAGATGTGGGAGAGAATAAACCACAAGAATTAGCAAGAAAATATGATATTATTGGAGATAAAGTTAAATGGCATTTAATTGGAAGTCTTCAAACTAATAAAGTTAAGTATATAATAGATAAAGTACACATGATACATTCTTTAGATAGAGAATCTCTATGCGAAGAAATTCAAAAAAGAGCTGAGAAAATAGATAAAATTATTGATTGTTTAGTTCAAGTGAATATATCTAAAGAAGATAGCAAACATGGACTATATGAAGAGGATGTTATAGACTTTATAACTAATGTTTCAAATAAGTATACTAATATTAGAATAAAAGGACTTATGACTATGGCACCATTTACTGAAAATAAAGATGAAGTAAGAAAAGTATTTAGAAGTCTTAAAAATTTATCATTATATATAGATAAGCTAAATATACCTAATGTGTCTATGAAATACTTATCGATGGGAATGAGTAATGATTATAAAATAGCAATAGAAGAAGGTTCTACTCTTGTTAGAGTAGGCACATCAATATTTGGTGAAAGAAATTATAACAAGTAATAAATTAAACAAATAATAAACTAAAGAATAAATGAGTAGGAGGATGTTAATAATGGGAGATGGAATATTCAATAAATTTAAAAACTGGATAACTGAAGAGGAAGAAGATTATGACGTTATAGAAGACGTATATGAACAAGAAGATGAAGAGGAATTAGAACAATTTACATCTATACCAAATACTAAAACAGCTAAGATTGTTAACTTACACACAGCAAGCACAATGAAAGTTGTCATAGTAGAGCCTAAAAAATATGAGGAAGTTACTACTATAGCAGATCACTTAAAACAAAAAAAGGCAGTTATAGTTAATTTAGAAAACTTAAATGATCCAGGCGTTCGTAAATCAATATTTGAGTTTATGAATGGAGCAGTATACGTTTTAGATGGTGGAATACAAAAAGTTTCTAAGGGAATCTTTATACTAGCGCCTAACAATGTAGATATAGATTCTAGCATAAAAAAAGAATTAGAAAGTAAAACACTTTTCCCTTGGCAAAGCAAATAATATTTGATTAAGTATTATACTAAAAAGATGATTCAAACTTAAAAGTTATATTTAAGAAATACCTATATAAAAATAAAGGGGTGATAATATGAGCACGATAGGAATAGCGCTATATTATTTATTTGATATATTATCATGGATTATAGTTATTAAAAGTTTTATGACATGGCTACCAAATGGTGGTGGAAAGTTTTATGATGTATTATCAACAATAACAGAACCTATAGAAGCACCAATAAGATCGGTTATGTATAAGTATACAAGTGGACCTGTTGATTTTTCTCCAATGGTAGCTATACTTGCACTTATGCTATTAAAAAATGTAGCACTTAGAGTATTTATTTAAGGTAATTATTATATGGATAAAATAAGACTTACTAATCAT
Organism: uncultured Romboutsia sp.; assembly: GCA_937880075.1. Lineage (GTDB taxonomy): Bacteria > Bacillota > Clostridia > Peptostreptococcales > Peptostreptococcaceae > Romboutsia. Next base: position 65,971 of record CALFLM010000060.1, read on the forward strand.
ATAAAAGATATAGATTTAAAAAATAAAATGTTTAAAATTATAGACAAAGCTAATAGTTGTCTGAAACATTATGATGTAAAATGTACTGATTTTTTAAATCCGTATGAAATAAAAAATGCAATAGCTATTTTAAATTCATTTAATGATATTAAATATAGTGTGGATGGAGGGTATGACGATGCGGAAAGAAAAGTTATATTTATATATCCATACTATATGGAATATGAGGATATAGAATATCCTTTAGAGATAGTTCAGGTAGAGGGAAACTTTAAATTTAAGGAAATATCTCATAAAGACTATCTAGGTGCAATACTTAACTTAGGAATAGTAAGAGAAAAAATAGGAGATATAATAATACATGATAATTTTTGCCAAGTTATATTGACTAGTGGTATATGTGATTTTTTAACTATAAATCTAAATAAAGTATCTAGGAATAAAGTTGTTGTTAACCAAATTGCTAGAGAGGATATTATACCAAATTCACCAAATTACAAAGATATATCTTTTACAGTTTCATCACCAAGGCTAGATTGCATAATAAGTGGACTTTATAATATATCAAGGCAAGATAGCTTAAAGTATATAAATTGTGAAAGAGTCCATGTAAATTATGAAAAGATAACTTCGCCGTCTAAAGAAATTGAAGGTAACTCATTAATATCTGTAAGAGGTAAGGGTAGATCAATTGTCGTCGATATAGGAGATGTTACAAAAAAAGGTAGAATAAAAGTTCAAGCGAAGTTAATAATATAGGAGGGAAAAGGATGATAGCTCCAGTTGAAATAGAAAATAAAGAATTTAAAAAAGTATTAAGAGGTTATAAAGAAGAGGAAGTAGACGAATTTCTAGATTTAGTAAAAGAAGATTATGAACAATTATATAGAGAAAATTCAGAGTTAAAGGAAAAATTAAGGTTGTATCAAGACCAAATTAATAAATATGAGAATATAGAAGAAACATTAAAAGCTACATTAGTAACAGCTCAAGGAACAGCGGAAGATGTTACTAATGCAGCTAATAAAAAAGCTAAGATTATAGTAGAAAAAGCTGATTTAGATGCTAGGCATATTATAGAAAGAGCAAATAACAACGTAATAGAAATAAGAAAAGAATATGATTCAATGGTTAAGGAATTTAAAGTATTTAGAAATAAATTTAAATCTTTACTAGAAGATGAAATAAAAAGTATAGATGAAATATTCTATAATGTAGATGAAAATCATAGTGGATTTGAAAATAACACGATGTATAATTTAGAAAATGAAGTTGCGGTTTCTAGCTTAGACTAAAAGATTATTAAAAAAACATTGACTATTCAGAAAAGTTATTATAAAATTTTTTATTATAAAATAAAATACTATTTTAAAAGCAATGATGGAGACAGTAGATTTTAGATAATTTTACAGAGAGTTGGTATAAGCTGAGAGCCAATAAATTTATAAAGTTGAATATCACTCCTAAGCTGTAGGCTGAAAGACATTTGTTTACTAAGCTGTGCCGGTTAATGCCGTTAAACTATAGAGTGTAATATATATTAACTTCAACTTTAATATATATTAAATTAGGGTGGTAACGCGATTAATACTCGTCCCTTTTTAGGGGACGAGTTTTTTTATACACAAAATAGTATTATCTATTAAATAATCTTGTTTGAGATTACTAAGATTAGATAAAAATTATAAATATAAACTTTAGAAAGGGTGATTTTATGTCTAAATTTAAGTCATTAGTAGACAGTTCTGTAAAACAAGCAGAAGCAGAAGTTTCTAAGTACTGGAATGAAGTAAACATACTTGAGAAAACTTTAGAAAAAGGTAAAAATGATCCAAGTTTCGTATTTTATGAAGGGCCTCCAACAGCAAATGGAAATCCTGGAATACACCATGTTATAGCTAGAACTTTAAAGGATTCTGTTTGTAGATATAAAACTATGAATGGATATCAAGTAAAAAGAAAAGCTGGATGGGATACTCATGGTTTACCGGTAGAGATACAAGTAGAGAAAGAATTAGGATTATCAGATAAGCAACAAATCGAAGCTTACGGAATTGATAAGTTTAATGAAAAATGTAGAGATTCAGTATTCTCTTTTGAAAAGCAATGGAGAGAAATGACTGAAAGAATGGCTTATGAAATAGATCTAGACAACCCATACATAACTTTAGATAATAATTATATAGAATCTGTATGGTGGATATTAGATAAGTTTAATAAAGAAGGATATATCTATGAAGGTCATAAGATACTTCCATACTGCCCAAGATGTGGTACAGGATTAGCTTCACACGAAGTTGCTCAAGGATATAAGGAAGTTAAAAATAACACTGTAATAGCTAAATTTAAGAGAGTTGATGCAAATGAGTATTTCTTAGCATGGACAACTACTCCTTGGACTTTGCCATCAAATGTTGCATTAACAGTAGGACCAGAAGTTGACTATGTAAAAGTTAAGCAAAATGATGAAGTATACTATGTTGCTAAAGCACTAGCTAACAAGGTATTAGGTGAAGATTATGAAGTATTATCAGAAATGAAAGGTAAAGATTTAGAACACGTTGAGTATGAACAATTAATGCCTTTTGTACAAACTGAAGAAAAAGCATTCTTTGTAACTTGTGGTGATTATGTTACAACTGAAGATGGTACAGGTATAGTTCATACTGCACCAGCATTTGGTGAAGATGACTATAACCTAGGTAGAAAATACAACCTACCAGTTTTACAACCAGTTGATGAAAGTGGTAAATTTACAACAACTCCATGGGAAGATAAATTTGTTATGGAGGAAGGTGTAGACGTTGAGATAATAAAATGGTTAGCTCACGAAAATAAATTATTCTCTAAAGAAAAAGTAGCTCATAACTATCCACACTGTTGGAGATGTCAAACTCCACTTTTATACTATGCTAAGCCAAGCTGGTATATAGAAATGACTAGATTAAAGGATCAATTAATAGCTAATAATAACACTGTTGAATGGTATCCGAACTTTGTTGGTGAAGGAAGATTTGGTAACTGGTTAGAAAACTTAAATGACTGGGCTATATCTAGAAGTAGATATTGGGGAACTCCACTTAATATATGGAAATGTGAATGTGGACATAAACAATCAGTTGGATCTAGAGCTGAGTTAGCTGAAAAAGCTATAGAAGATGTAAATCCAGAAACTGTAGAACTTCATAGACCATATGTTGATGATATACATTTAAAATGTGATTGTTGTGGAGAGCCAATGACAAGAGTAACAGAAGTTATAGACTGCTGGTTTGATAGTGGATCTATGCCATTTGCACAACATCACTACCCATTTGAAAATAAAGAAAACTTTGAAGAATTATTCCCTGCAGACTTTATATGTGAAGGAATAGATCAAACTAGAGGATGGTTCTACTCATTACTTGCTATATCTACATTCGTTATGGGGAAAGCTCCATATAAGAGAGTTTTAGTTAATGACCTTGTATTAGATAAAGAAGGTAAGAAAATGAGTAAGTCTAGAGGAAATACTGTAAATCCATTTGAGTTATTTGACCAATATGGAGCAGATGCTTTAAGATGGTACTTATTATACGTATCTCCACCATGGACTCCAACAAGATTTGACGTAGATGGATTAAAAGAAGTTCAAAGTAAGTTCTTAGGAACTATGAAAAATGTATATAACTTCTTTACATTATATGCAAATACAGATGAAGTAAATCCTAAAGATTTCTTTGTTGATTACAAAAATAGACCTGAACTAGATAGATGGATATTATCTAAGTTTAACAACTTAAAGAAAGAAGTTGAAGAAAACTTAGAAATATTTGAATTAAATAAAACCGTAAGAATGATACAAGATTTCATAAATGAAGATTTATCTAACTGGTACATCAGACGTTCAAGAAGAAGATTCTGGGCTACTGAATTAACAGAAGACAAGAAATCAGTATACAATACTACTTATGAAATATTAACAGAGCTTTGCCAACTTATAGCTCCATTTGCTCCTTATATATCAGAAGAAATATACAGAAACTTAACTGGTGAAGTATCAGTACACTTAAGTTCTTATCCAAAAGCTAACTTAGAATTAATAAATCCAGAGTTAGAAGAAAAAATGGATTTAGTTAAAAACTTAGTTACTTTAGGTAGAGCATCGAGAGAAGCTACTAGAATAAAGGTACGTCAACCGATACAAAAAGTATTAGTGGATGGTAAATTTGAAGATACTATAAGCGATGTAGTAGACTTAATAAAAGAAGAACTTAACGTTAAAGAAGTTGTATTTGCTAAAGATTTAGGTGAATACATGAACTTTAGCTTAAAGCCAAACTTCAAAGTATTAGGACCAGTACTTGGTGCTAAGATGAAGTTCTTTGCAGGAGCTTTAAATAAATTAAATTCTAATGAAGTTGCTCCAAAGCTTGAAGCTGGAGAAACTTTAACTGTAGATATAGATGGAGAAAACTTTGAATTTAACAAAGGTCATGTATTAGTAAATATATCTGCTAAAGAAGGATTTAATGTATCTATGGAAAACAACTTATTCGTTATATTAGATACTACATTAACTACAGAGTTAATAGAAGAAGGATATGCAAGAGAATTTATATCTAAGATACAACAAATAAGAAAAGCAAGTAACTTTGATGTATTAGATAATATAGATATAGATTTCTGTGGTGATGATGAAATAGCTCAAGCTGTAGAAAACTTTAAAGATTATATAAAATCAGAAACTTTAGCTTTAGAAATAAACAGAGTAGAAGATGAATCTTTAGAAAAGCACAACTTAAACGATCATATGACAGGTATAAAGGTTACTAGAAAATAAATATAAGTAATGTTGACAAAATATAAATTAATAATTTAAATCCAATGAAAAGGATTAGTAACTAAATAAACTTTAATACAGAGAGTTAAGGATGCTGAGAACTTAACATAAAGAGTTTAGTGAATGGACCTTGAAGGAGTTAGGCGAAATAACTTATCTAGATTAGCCAAGACGTGTCTGCACGTTATAGCAGAAGTAAGTGATATACATTATACTGTATATAATTTAGGTGGTACCGCGGAATATTATCCGTCCTATATATTTTATAGGACGGTTTTTTACGCTTAAGGATATTATAATACTTTAAAAAATGTGGATAACTTCTGAATGTAAGTAATATCAATAAATTGGTTTTGAGCGTAAAAAAGATTTTGAAATGCTTCGCCCACGCAGTGGCTCAAGCAACGGACGAAGTCGTTGGCGACATGAGCGAAGCGAATTTTTTATTTTAATTAGATTATTTTATAAAACTATATTAAAAACAAATGATAAAAGTAAAATAGGAGGACGTTATGAACAAAATAGGAATAATAGGAGCAATGGATGAAGAAGTAGATATATTAGTTGAGCTTATGGATATTAAAGAAACTATAGAAAAAGCTAGCTTAAAATTCTACAAAGGAACATTAGAAGGAAAAGATATAGTATTAGTAAGATGTGGTATAGGTAAAGTTAACTCTGCTCTTTGTGCACAAATACTAATAAGTGAATTTGATGTAGATGCAATAGTTAATACTGGTGTTGCAGGTGCTCTACATTCAGAATTAGATGTTTTAGATATAGTAATATCGACTAATGCTATACAATATGATGTAGATACAACTGCATTTGGAGATCCAAAAGGAACAATACCAAGAATGGAAAGCTCTGTATTTGTGGCAGATGAAAAACTTATAAATGCAGCTTATGAGTCTTCTATAAAAGAAGTAAAATCAAATAAAGTATTAAAAGGAAGAGTAGCTACAGGAGATATATTTATAAGCTCTAAAGAGTTAAAAGAAGAATTAGTAAATGATTTTGATGCTTATTGTGGAGAAATGGAAGGTGGAGCAATAGCTCACGTTTGTACTTTAAATAAAGTTCCATTTGTAATAATAAGAGCTATGTCTGATAAGGCTGACGGAAGTGCAGATGTTACTTATGATGAGTTTGTTAAAGTTGCAGCTCATAATTCTAAGGATATAGTATTAAATATGCTAAAAGCATTATAGGGGTGAAATAAATGAGTGAAAAGAAAATAATATTTAGTGGAGCTCAACCGTCTGGAAAAATGACTTTAGGAAATTATCTAGGGGCTATACAAAACTGGACTAAGCTTCAAGATGAATATGATTGTTTTTACAGCGTAGTTGATTTACATGCAATAACAATACCACAAGAGGCAAAAAATCTAAGAGCAAATACAATGCAATTATTAGCTCAATACTTAGCTTGTGGACTAGAACCGGAAAAAAATACTATATTTATACAATCTCATGTAAGCGCTCATGCAGAACTTATGTGGATATTAAACACAATGACTTATATGGGTGAGTTAAGTAGAATGACTCAGTTTAAAGATAAATCACAAAAAAGTGAAGCAAACTTAAATGCAGGATTATTTACATATCCAGTATTAATGGCTGCAGATATATTATTATATCAGACGGATTTAGTACCAGTTGGAGAAGACCAAAAGCAACACTTAGAATTAGCTAGAGACTTAGCTAATAGATTTAACAATAGATATTCACCTACATTTAAAATACCAGAGCCATATATACCAAAAGAAGTAGGTAGAGTAATGAGTTTACAAGAACCTACAAAAAAAATGAGTAAATCTGATGAAAATGAAAATGCATTTATACTTTTAGCTGATGATGCAGACACTATAAGAAGAAAAATAAAAAGAAGTGTCACAGATTCATTAGGCGTAATAAGTTATAATGATGAACAGCCAGGAATAAAGAATTTATTAGAAATATATTCTAAATTAGGTAACAAGTCTATAGAAGAATTAGTGGCTATGTATGAAGGTAAAGGGTATGGAATATTCAAAGAAGATGTAGCTGAAGTTATAGTTGAAAGCTTAAGACCTATAAGAGAGCAGTATAATAACCTTTTAAATAATAAAGATTATTTAGAAAAAGTATATGCTATTGGCGCAGAAAAGGCTGAAAGACAAGCTAGAAAAACTTTAAGAAAAGTTTATAAAAAAGTTGGATTAATAGAAAGAAAATTTTTATAAATCATAATATATATGAGTTGAAATAATAAATATTTCAGCTCTTTTTTTATGAAAAAGATAAATTCATTGACTACATAAGTTAAGCGAATTTTTTACTATGATGCACATACAATGATTAACTTTTTCACATAATATTCTTGTATTATCTTTTTACAAAAAGGAAGTGAGGCATATTAAATATAAAGAAGATAATAAACTAAAAAATCAAAATCCTATAAATATGAAAGATCTTGATAAAGTTATGAATGAATTAAATTTAGGTGAAATAACATCAGAAGATTTAGGACTTATAAGAAGGTACTTAGAAAGATTAATTCTAATAATTGAGAGAAGTAGAATTAGAGAATATATGATGCTAACAGATAGCAAAAGAAGGTTATTTTTAATAAATTTTGTAGCAGGGTTAGGGAAGGGATTTGGCCAAGCTATAGGTTTTACAGTATTAGCAGGATTAGTGCTTTACTTATTAAGTACATGGGTAGATTTGCCTGTAATAGGCGAGTATATAGCAAAACTTATGAATATAGTAGATAAATATAGAGAGGGTCGATGAATATGAATATAAACCAATATAAGGAAAAGCTTCTGAAGGAAAAAGAAAAATTAACTGGACTAATAAGTGAAATGAGGGATAATACAGTTTTTGGAAATACAACAAATCATACTAGTGAAAAATATACTTCAGGAGAGTTGTCAAGCTATGATAATCACCCAGCGGATATAGGAACAGAGGTATATATGCAGGATATGCAAAATAGTCTAACTAATCATGAAGAAGGTAAATTAAATAACATTGAAGATGCATTACACAAAATTGAAAATGGAACTTATGGTATATGTGATATTTGTCATAAGCAAATAGATAAAGATAGATTAGATATATTGCCTGAAACTAATTTATGCTCTAATTGTTCAAAAAATCAACCAGATTTACACTTAACAAGTAGAGAAGAAAATCAAAATTTAATAAATAAAGGATACATGTTTTATGATGAGGCAGTTATAAAGCTAAATGAAATGAATAAAATGCCTAACGATGAACTAGATAGGGATTAGCCTGAAGAAAAGAGGTATCTATCATGAAAAAGAGTATTATTCAGTTTTCCATAGCCTTACTTTTGATTTTAGGTATTTATGTTTATAAATACAATAATGAGAAAGATTTAGAAGTTTTAAATTTAAGTCAAGATATAATGAATGATTATGAAGATATAATAATAAAACATGGAAATAATGATGAAAAATTAATTGCATTAACCTTTGATGATGGTCCGGACAAAGATTTTACTCCACAAGTTTTAGATATATTAAAGAAAAATAATGTAAAAGCAACCTTTTTTGTAGTAGGAGAAAATGTTGAATGGAATAGTGAAATTTTAAAAAGACAATACGATGAAGGTCATGAGATAGGGAATCATACATTTACACATATAAATGTTTCTAAAAAAGGATATAACGATATATATAAAGAGATAAATAAGACACAACAAGCAGTGAAAAAGGTCATAGGAGAAGAACCTAAATTATTTAGGCCCCCATATAGAGCAATAAGTAAATCTATGTGTAATATAGTAAAAGAAAAGGGTATGAATGTAGTTTTATGGTCTAATTTAGATCCTAGAGATTGGTCAAATCCAGGAGTTTATTATATTGTAGATACTATAACTTCTAAAGTTCAAAATGGTACTATAATACTTTTACACGATTACAATAACTTAAGAAATAAAAAATCTCAAACTATACAAGCATTAGAGATTGTTATACCTAAATTAAAAGAAATGGGGTATAAATTTGTTACAGTATCAGAACTTATAGATAACCTAGATAAAGATAAAACAATACAAAAACAAGAATAGAGGCTTCCAATTAGGAAGCTTTTTTTTGTATAATAATAATATATCTTATCAGGGAGGAAAAAATATTGATATATGAGCTTATAATAATTTTATTAATAGGTATAGATCAAATATCTAAATTATTAGCACTAAATTACTTAAAAGATATAGGGAGTATACCTATAATACAAAATGTATTCCATTTTACATATGTAGAAAATAGAGGTGCAGCATTTGGAATGTTCCAAAATAATCAAATAATATTTATAATTGTAGCACTTATAGCATCTATATATGGACTATATTATTTACACACAAAAAAGGTAAATGCAGTTGGAAAAATTGGAATAATCCTTATAATATCTGGTGCTATAGGCAACCTAATAGATAGAGTAAGGCTTGGATTTGTAGTTGATTATTTTGACTTTAGAATAATATGGGAGTATGTATTTAATATAGCAGATATATTTGTAGTTTTAGGTACAATACTTTTATGTATATACATATTATTTTATGATGACAATAAAGAAAAGCAAAAGTAGGTGTAAAAATGGATGAAATAAAAGAATTTATAGTAACTGAAGAAGAAGAAGGAGATAGATTGGATGTATATCTTTCAGAGCAACTGGGAGATATGTCTAGAAGTTATATACAAAAATTAATAAAAGATAAAAAAGTAACTATTAATGGCAAAATAGAAAAAGCAAAGTACTTAGTAAAAGAAGATGATAAAATAGTTATACAAATACCAGCACCGAAGCTTTTAGAGGTAATACCTCAAGATATACATATAGATATAGTATATGAAGATAAAGACGTTCTTATAGTAAATAAACCTCAAAATATGGTAGTTCATCCTGCTCCAGGAAACTATGAGGGAACGTTAGTAAATGCTATCTTATATCATTGCAAAGAAAATCTATCATCTATAAATGGAATAATAAGACCTGGGATAGTTCATAGAATAGACAAAGATACTTCTGGACTTTTAATGATTGCTAAGAACAATAATGCACATAATAGTTTAGCAGAACAATTAAAAGATCATTCTATTACGAGAGAATACCAGTTTATATGTCATGGTGTAGTTAAAGAAGATAAAATAACAGTAAATAAGCCTATAGGAAGAAATCCTAAGGACAGATTAAAAATGGCTATTGTAAAAGATGGTAAAAATGCAATAACTCATTTTGAAGTTATTAAAAGATATGAAAATTTTACTCATATGAAAGCGAGGCTTGAAACTGGAAGAACTCATCAAATAAGAGTTCATGCATTATCAATAAATCATCCCTTATTAGGAGATGAAGTATATGGACCTAAAAATAATAAGTTTAAGTTAAAAGGACAAACTTTACATGCTAAAAAATTAGGCTTTATACACCCTACAACTAAAGAATATGTTGAATTTGATTCAAAGCTACCAAAGTATTTTCAAGATATACTAAATAAGTTAAAATAATGCTTGAAATATATATATATTGAAGATATAATTATTATAATAAAAGTATACCTTTAAATGATACAGAGATATCATAAGGCAAGTAAAAATACTATATAGTATTTTTATTAAGCATATTTGTATATATAGCTTCTTGTCTTATGATAAGAAGCTTTTTATATTTTACAAAAATTACTAGGAGGTCACAGATGAAAGAAAAGGCCCAATTAATGGATGAAAAAGCAGTTGGAAGAGCTATAACTAGAATAAGTCATGAGATAATAGAAAGAAACAAAGGTATAGAAGATATTGTTTTAGTAGGTATAAAAACTAGAGGTGTTCCTATATCAAATCGAATAAGTAAAAAAATAGAACAAATAGAAGGAACAAAAGTAAATACTGGTGAAATAGATATAACTCTATATAGAGATGATTTAAAAAAGATAGATGTTGACCCAGTTATAAATGGTTCAAATATTGAATTTAGCATAAATGACAAAATAGTAATACTAGTTGATGATGTATTATATACAGGAAGAACAGTTAGAAGTGCATTAGATGCTATTATAGATATAGGTAGACCTAAGGCTATACAGTTAGCAGTTTTAGTTGACAGAGGTCATAGAGAGCTACCTATAAGAGCTGATTATGTAGGAAAGAATGTTCCTACATCAAAAGGTGAAATTATATCAGTAAAGCTATCAGAAATTGATGGTGAAGATTCAGTAACAATTAATGAGTAAGAGCATAAATTTATAAATATAGTGCCTTTTAATTCAGTACAGAGATGCTGAAAAAGGGAGAATAATTTCTCCCTAAAAAATTTATGGGAGGTTTTTTTATGAAAAAAACAGTATTATCAATACAACATTTATTAGCAATGTTTGGAGCGACAGTATTAGTTCCGATATTAACAGGATTTAATCCTTCAGTTGCAATCTTTTGCGCAGGTATAGGTACATTAATATTCCATTTCTGTACAGAAGGAAAAGTACCAGTATTTTTAGGTTCGAGTTTTGCATTTATACCATTGATATTATCAGTTAAAGAAGCATTTAATGGTGACTTAGCTTATGCTCAAGGTGGTATAATAGTAGCTGGTTTAATTTATGTTATGTTATCTTTTGTAATAAAAATGGTTGGAGTAGATAAGATAAAAAGATATTTCCCACCACAAGTTACAGGAGCTATGATAGCTGTTATAGGTCTTAATTTATTACCGACAGCATTTGATATGGCATCAAATCATATTATGATAGCAATAATAACATTAGCTATAGCGCTTATTATAAATAACTTTGGTAAAGGGTTTATAAAACAATTAGGGATACTAATTGCAGTTATTATAGGATATATATTAAGTTTAGTATTGGGATTAGTAGATACAGCTACTATATCACAAGCTAGTTTATTTGAAATACCAAAGTTTACGCTACCAAAGTTTAGTTTAGAAGCAATAGTTATAATAGCGCCAGTTGTTTTAGCAGTTTTTATGGAACATATAGGAGATATGACAACAAATGGAGCTGTAGTAGGTAAAAACTTCCTGGAAAATCCAGGTTTAAATAAAACATTACTTGGAGATGGATTAGCTACGATAGTAGCAGGGTTCTTGGGAGGTCCAGCAAATACTACTTATGGAGAAAATACCGCAGTGCTTGCATTAACTAAAAATTATGATCCATCAATACTTAGACGTACAGCAATATTTGCAATATTCTTATCTTGCATAGGAAAGTTTGGAGGATTTTTACAAAGTATACCAACAGCTGTTATGGGTGGTATAAGTATATTATTGTTCTCTATGATAACTTTAGTTGGAGTAAAAACTGTAAAAGATAGTGAATGTATAAAAAATAAGAAAAACATAATTATAATAGCAACAATAATGGTAATAGGTTTAGGAACGACTTACTTAAGTAATAAAGGGATAGTTATAGGTATACCAATTACACAGGATGTAACAATAACAGGACTTAGCTTAGCGGCAATAGTAGGTGTAGTATTAAATGTATTATTAAATAACACAAATATAGATTTAAAAGAAGATGAAAAAGTAGATAAACCTAGTACAACAATTGCATAAATAAATAAGATACCTATTTATAGAGTTAAATACTTATCTATATGTAGGTATTTTTACGTATCAGGAAATTATAGCATGAAATGTGTAGCTGACACGTCGCTCAAACAAAGTGAAATTTTTATTAGTAAAATAAAAATTTTATAGTAAATAAACTATATTAGAGATATTTTGTAATAACTAAAATAAAAGTAAAAAGAGTTAAACTCAATATATGAGATTAACTCTTTTTTACTTGTATTTTATCATAGTCTATACTTATAATTCTATTACTTATAAACTATATACTAATTATCAAATTTTGGTTTTAATTTAGCTACTAATTCTTCTGTAGGAGTTACATATATAGTATTATTAGTCTCATAAATAACCATTCCAGGTTTTGCACCATTAGGTTTTTTAACATTTTTTTTCTTAGTATAATCAACTGGAACTTGAGAAGACATTCTTGATTTACTAAAGAATGCAGCTAACATTGCACCTTCAAATATCGTTTCATCTGGAACTTCTTTTCCTTCAGTTTTTATGATAATGTGTGAACCAGGTATATTTTTAGTATGCATCCATATATCATCATTAGAAGCTACCTTTAGAGTAAGATGATCATTTTGTTTATTATTTTTTCCTACTAAAATTTTAAAACCATCAGAACTGATAAATTCATGAGGTTTAGTAGTCAATTTAGTTTCTTTTTTACTATTATTTTTGGATCTTAAATACCCAACCTTACTTAGTTCATCTCTTATATCCATTAATTCAGCTAAGTTTTCACAGTTTTCTATACTAAGCATAATATTTTCTAAATAGTCTATTTCTTCTTTAGTTATCTCTATTTGAGAAGTAATTTCTTTTTTTGCAGTTTTCATCTTATTATATTTTTTAAAATATTTTTGAGCATTTTCTGAAGGTGTAAAGTTTGTATTTAATGATATTGTTATATTTTTATATTCTGGATCATAGAAATTTGCAACTTCAACACTTTCCATGCCTTTTTCAATCATATATATGTATGATGTAATTAATTCGCCTTTTACTTTATAAATTTGAGCATTTTCAGATTCTTTCAATTCTTTTTCTTGTTTATTTAATTTATTATAAAGTCTATCAAGTTTTATAGATATACTTTTTCTAAGATCTGAAGAACGTTGATGAATTCTATCTTTTATATCTTTAGTTGCATAGTAACTTTCTAATATTTTAGACATGCTACCATCATTTATAACAGATAAATTATTAAACTGGCTTAAATTTATGCAACTAAAATCTAAAACTTTATCTATAGATTCATCTATAACCATACTAGGATTATAGATATTATCCTTTATAGATTTAAATAAACTATAAAATTCTTTGTAAATTTTAGATATATCATCTGAAGAGATCTCATTTATTAATAAATTTTTATCTATATTAGCTCTAAAACATATTTCTTTTGCTATAACAGGGCTTATCCCTAAAAACTTAGAGTATATAGCTTTAAAAATTGGTCCATTAAAAGAATTTAAAGTATTTACAAATAAATTTAAACTTATTTCATCAATTGGATTTAATTTATCTTGTTTTGGTGGTAATACATAAGTCTGTCCAGGAAGTATTTGACGAACTCTACTTACACTTGGAGGTATTCTTTTTGCAGAATCGATAATTTTATTATCAAATGAATGAGTAAGAATTATATTACTATGTCTTCCCATTATTTCTATGATAATATCCTTAGTTGTTTTTTCTTTTAATTCATCAAACGATTCAACACTAATTTTTATTATCCTCTCAAAACCTATTTGAGAAATATTTACTATACTTCCTCCTTGTATATATTTTCTAAACAACATACAAAACATAGGAGCATTTATAGGATTTTCCTTTTTATAGTCGCTAGCTAAATAAACTCTAGGATTAGAAGAGCTACAGCTTAAAACTAACTTAAAGTTTTCTTTATTATTTCTTATATGTAAAACTACTTCATCATTTTCAGGTTGATATACTTTATCAATTTTTCCACCTAAAAGTTTTTTATGTAATTCATCTACTATGGAATGTATAACTAAACCATCTAAAGCCATAATATTTCTCCCTTCTATATAAATTTTTAATAAATTAATTATTACACAATATACATATATTGTGAATAGGAGGATTTAATTATATATTTATAATTTCCTTTTAGTATTAAAATATTGTATAATTATAAGTTAGTAATTGAAATTTATAAGGGGGCTCAATTATGAAATTTTGGAAATTACATGGAATAGGAAATGATTTCGTAGCTATAGATGGAAGGTTTGATAATAAAGATGCATCAGATTACTCTGAATATGCTAAATGTGTGTGTCATAGGAAATTTTCTATAGGAGCAGATGGATTGCTTGTTGTTAAAAATTCTGATAAGTGTGATGTAGAAATGGTATATTATAATGCCGATGGAAGTAGAGCTTCTATGTGTGGAAATGGATTAAGATGTTTTGTTAAGTTCGTTTATGACAATAATATAGTTAGAAAAGAAGAATTTAGTGTAAGTACATTAGATGGAATAAAAAAAGTAAAAATAAATCTTAAAGATGGAGAAATAGATACTATAAAAGTTAATATGGGAAATGGTAGTTTTTTATGTGAAGATATTCCTGCTATATCTAATAATGAAACATTTATAGGTGAGAAACTAGCGGTATTAGATAGAACTTTTAAGGTAAATGCTATGCTTATGGGTGTTCCACATGTTGTTATATTAGTGGATGACATAAGTTTAGAAGAAGTATGTAAATATGGACCTTTATTAGAAAAAAATAAAGTTTTCCCAAAAGGAACTAATGTAAATTTTGTTAAAATAGAAGATAAGAATAATATAATAGTCAGTACATGGGAGAGAGGATGTGGATATACATTAGGTTGTGGAACTGGAATGACAGCATCAGCAATAATATGTAATTACTTAGGAAAAGTGAATAAAAGTGTGAATGCAAAATCTGAAGGTGGATGTGTGAAAATAGATATAGATGAATTTGTTTATATGACAGGTCCTGCTGTTAAAATATGTGAAGGAACTTTGGAGGTATAGTAAATGGCAATAAGTATGACGGGATTTGGAAGAGGAGAATACAAGGATGATAACTATCAGTTCTTAGTTGAGTGCAAGACTATAAATCACAAGTATGCAGATATAAATATACGTCTTCCACGAAAGTTATCATTTTTAGAGGATAAGGCAAGAATATTAATTAAAGATTACATAAAAAGAGGAAGAGTTGATTTATATATAAAGCTTGACTTATTAGGCAGTGAAGATGTAAACTTAAAGTTTGATGAAGAGTTAGCAACTCAATATGTATCAATACTAAAGCAAATAAAGGATAAATTTGAGTTAGTTGATGATATAAGCGTAATGAACATTGCAAAGTTTCCTGATGTCATAAAAACTGAGGAAAAAGAAGATGATGAAGATAAGTTATGGTCAATGTTAAAAGTAGCTTTAGAAAATGCATTGCTTAAGTTAAAAGAAATGAGAATTGAAGAAGGTAAAAAGTTAGCTGATGATATAAAAAATAGATGTGATCTTCTTAAAAATTATATTGAAGATATTGAAAAATACTCATATAATGTTGTTATTGATTATAAAGAAAAATTAAAAAATAGAATCAGTGATATTTTGGAAGATCCTAGTATAATAGATGAAAATAGATTAGCTCAAGAAGTTGCTATATATGCAGATAAAAGCAATATAACAGAGGAAATAGTAAGGTTTAAAAGTCATATAGAACAATTAAAAAATACTGTTGTAAAAAATGAATCAATAGGTAGAAAGATAGACTTTTTAATCCAAGAAATGAACAGAGAAACGAATACTATAGGTTCTAAATCTTCTGATTTAAATATAACTAACTTAGTTGTGGAAGTAAAAAGTGAATTAGAGAAAATAAGAGAACAAATACAAAATATAGAATAATTATAAATTATTAAATATATTTTAAGACATAACTATATGAACTAATAGAAAGGAAGAGATTGATGCTTAACAGAAAAGGTCTATTATTAGTTGTATCAGGTCCATCAGGTGCAGGAAAAGGTACGATATGTAAAGCGTTATTAAACAAAAATGATAAGATAAAATTGTCAGTATCAGCTACAACTAGAAAACCAAGAAATGGAGAAGTTCATGGTGTTAACTACTTCTTTATAGAAAAAGAGGAATTTACTAAAATGATAGAAAATGGTGAATTCTTAGAGCACGCTCAAATATATGATAATTTCTATGGAACTCCAAAGGCTGCTATAATAGAATGTTTAGAAAAAGGGCAAGATGTTATATTAGAAATAGAAATGCAAGGAGCAAGACAAATAAAAGAAGTTTATCCTGAAGGTGTATTTATATTTGTACTTCCACCATCGTTAGAAGAACTAAAAAGTAGAATTATTGGAAGAGGTACAGAAACTCAAGAAGAAATAGAGAAGAGATTTAGCTGTGCTTTTGAAGAAATAAACCAAATAGTTGATTATGATTACTTTATATTTAATGAAGATATAGAAAAATCAGTTAATGATATTGAAGCTATAATATGTACTGAGAAAAACAAAGTTACTAGATATAAAAATAATATTATAGATAAATTTAAGGAGGAATTATAAAATGTTAAAGCCATCAATAAATGAAGTATTAGACAAAATAGATAACAGATATTACTTAGTTGGAACTGTTGCAAAGAGAGCAAGAGAAATAATAGATGGAGCTGAAGTTTATGTTTCGGCTAAGAATAGAGATAATAATAAACCAGTAACTATAGCTACTCAAGAAGTTGCTGATGAAAAAATAACATTTAGATTATTAACTCAAGAAGAAATAGATAAAGAAGAAGTAGAAATAGAAGAACATACTACAGAAGAGGAGTAGTTCTATGTTAAAGAATAAGACTGTTGTAATAGGAGTAAGTGGTGGTATAGCCGTATACAAAACTTTAGATGTTATCAGTAGATTAAGAAAACTTGGTGTAAATGTTAATGTAATAATGACGAAATCTGCAACAGAATTTGTTACTCCATTATCATTTCAATCATTAAGTCAAAATTATGTAGTTTGTGATATGTTTGAAGATCCTAAAACTTGGGATGTAGAACATATATCTCTAGCTAAAAGAGCTGATGTATTCTTAATAGCACCAGCTACAGCTAATATTATAGGTAAAATTGCAAATGGAATATCGGATGATATGCTTACTACAACAGTTATGGCTACAAAAGCAAAAGTATTAATAGCACCAGCTATGAATACTAATATGTATGAAAATCCAATACTACAAAGAAATATAACTACATTAAAAGAATTAGGATATAATTTTGTTGAGCCTGAAAGTGGTAGACTTGCTTGTGGAGATACAGGTAAAGGAAAATTAGCATCTCCAGAAACTATAGTTGATGAAGTTGTTAAATTGCTTTTAAAAGATCAAGATTTAAAAGGAAAAAGTATAATAGTAACAGCTGGACCAACAGTTGAGAGCATTGATCCAATGAGATACATAACTAATAGATCAACTGGAAAAATGGGTTACTCGATAGCTAAAGAAGCTGTAGAAAGAGGTGCAGATGTTACGCTTATAACTGGACCTACAAAATTAACTCCACCACAAAACCTTAAAAAGTTAGTTCAAATAGAGTCAGCTAAAGAAATGTATGAGGCTGTTTTAGAAAACTTAGATGAAAATGATGTAATTATAAAAAGTGCGGCAGTAGCAGATTATAAACCTAAACATTACTCTAATAAAAAGATAAAGAAATCTGAAGATGATTTATTCATAGAATTAGATAGAAATAAGGATATATCCTTGGAAATAGGCAAAATAAAAGACGATAAAATATTAGTAGGATTTGCAGCAGAAACAAATGATCTTATAGAAAATGCAAACCTTAAGATAAAAAAGAAAAATTTAGACTTTATAGTAGCTAATGATTTAACTAAAGAAGGTGCAGGATTTGGTGTAGATACTAACATAGTTAAAATCATAGATAAAGAAGGTAATATTACTGATTATCCTAAAATGAAAAAAGAAGAGGTAGCAAATGTTATTTTAGATAAAATAAAAGAGCTACTTAGTGTATAAGCATCTATTAATATAGATGCTTATATTTTTACATAACAGGATATAATTTAACTAAAAGATATAAATAAGAAATAGAGGTAGAATATGGAAAAATACGCAAAAGTCGTAGTAAGAAGTAATACTTTCCACACTGATAACTTATTTACATATAAAGTACCAGAATTTTTAGAGAATCAGATATGTGTTGGTCATAGAGTTTTAGTACCATTTGGAAAAGGAAATAAACCTACAGAGGCTTTTGTATTTAAAATATCTGATAGTTTAGAAGAAGAAATGAAACTTAAGGAAGTAGTAGATGTATTAGATGAAGAACCTATTTTTAAATTAGAGGAGTTAGAACTTGTAAACTGGATGAAAAATAGATATCTTTGTACCTATATAGACTGCATAAATTTAATATATCCTAAAGGATATAAATTAAATAATTATAAAGTTATAAGTTTAAGTGATGAAGTATTAAATTTAAATGAAGATGAGTTTGAGGATTTATTATCATCATTAGATGATATACAAAAAGATATTATTAGTAAAATAAAGATATCAAAGGGAAAACTGAAAGTTGAAAAGTTAAAGAAAATACCTAATATAAATTATATATTAGATAAAATGAGTAAAAAAAATATAACTAATTTAAAATGGGAATATAAAAATCATAAAAATGAAAAAAACTTATGTTATATATCACTTTCAATAGAAGCTGATGAAGTTTATGAATACTTAAAGAAAAATAAAATAAACCTAGGCACAAAACAAAAAGAAATAGTAGACTTCTTAAAAAATAATGATAGAGTTGAGATTAATGATTTGATTGATATATTAAAGGTATCTAAACAAAGCATAATATCACTTCAAAATAAGAACTTAATAAATATTAATTTAGAAGATTACTATAGAAATCCAGAAAATTCTTATACTCTAGAGCAAAAAGAAATATATCTAAATGAAGAACAAAAAAATGCATGTAATAAAGTTATAGAGGAAATGTTTGATAAAGATAAAAAGCCTTATATGTTATATGGCGTAACAGGTAGTGGAAAAACAGAAGTATATATGGAAATTATAGAGTATGCTTTAAGTCAAGGGTTAGATAGCATAGTGTTAGTTCCAGAGATTGCTTTAACACCACAGACTATAACTAGATTTAAAAATAGATTTGGAGATATTGTAGGGGTTTTTCATAGTCAATTATCTGAAGGACAAAAACATGATGTTTATAAAGCTATTAAAGCTGGTAATATAAGAATATTAATAGGAGCAAGATCAGCCTTATTTGCACCTTTTAATAGTTTAGGAGTTATAATAATTGATGAGTTTCATGAAACTTCTTATAAATCAGATAAGAATCCTAAATTTAGTGCAATAGAAGCTGCAAAATTTATTTCGAATAAAAATGATATATCATTAGTATTAGGTTCAGCAACTCCGTCGATAGAAGAATATTATAAAGCAAAAAATGGAGAATATAACCTTATTGAAATAAAAAAAAGGGCTAATAAAAATCCACTTCCTAAAATTGAAGTTGTGGATATGAAGGAAGAGTTAAATAAAGGAAATAAAAGCATATTTAGCTTTAAACTTCAAGAAGAAATAAAATATGCTGTTAAAAATAATAATCAAGTAATATTATTTTTAAATCGAAGAGGATATGCAAGTTTTGTATCATGTAGAAGTTGTGGATATGTGTTCCAATGTGAAAATTGTGACATATCTCTTACATATCACAAGAGCAAAAATATAGGAAGATGTCATTATTGTGGCTATGAAAGAGAAATACCTAAGGAGTGTCCAGAGTGTAGTAGTACATATGTTAAACCTTTTGGAGTAGGTACTCAAAAAATAGAAGAAGAATTAAAAGTAATTTTTCCAGAACTTAAAGTTCTTAGAATGGATAAGGATACAACTTCGAAAAAAGGATCTCTTGAAGAAATATTAAATAAATTTAAAAATAAAGAAGCAGATATATTAATAGGTACACAAATGCTAAGTAAAGGCCTAGATTTTGATAATGTAACTTTAGTTGGTATCTTATCTGCAGATATGATATTAAACTTCCCAGATTTTAAAAGTTTTGAAACTACATTCCAATTAATAACTCAGGTTTCAGGAAGAGCAGGAAGATCTGATAAAGAAGGAAAAGTGGTTCTTCAAACATACGATATAGATCACTATTCAATAAGGCGAGCTATTAACTATGATTTTGAGGGATTTTACGAGGATGAAATAAAGGTAAGGAAAGCATTTGGGTATGCTCCGTTTAATAATATGATAAGTGTAGTTGTAAGTGGAGAAAATGAAAATTTAGTAAAGAAGAATATTCAAAACATGTATGATTCTATCATATATTTACTAAAAGGTAGAGGTATAACTGATTTTGAATTTATACTAGGACCAAACCCTTGCTCAATTTCTAAGATAAATCAAAATTATAGATGGCAAATATTATTTAAAGATGATAATATTGAAATTAATTTATTAAAGGGTATAATAAAGTATATATGTATAACAAAAAGAGATACTGTATTTAATAAAAATGTTAATGTATCAATAGACATTAACCCAAACAGTGTATTATAAATTTAGGAGGAATAAAAAATGGCATTAAGAGAAATAGTTCAAATAGGAGAACCAGTTTTAAGAAAGAAAGCAAAAAAAGTTGAAGTAATTGATGAAAAGATAATACAAATATTAGATGATATGGCAGAAACAATGTATAATGCTGATGGAGTAGGACTTGCTGCACCTCAAGTTGGTATATTAAAAAGAATAGTAGTTATAGATATAGGTGATGGCATAATAGAGCTTATAAATCCTGAGATAATAGAAACATCTGGAGAACAAATAGGAGAAGAAGGATGTTTAAGTGTTATAGGTGAATCAGGTGTAGTTAGAAGACCAAATGTTGTAAAAGTAAGAGCTTATAATAGAAAAGGTCAATTATTTGAAATAGAAGGAGAAGAACTTTTAGCTAGAGCATTCTGTCATGAGATAGACCATTTAGACGGAATACTATATGTAGATAAAGTAGAAAAGTAATAGGAGCTGATAAAATGAGAGTACTATTTATGGGAACACCGGATATAGCTACGGGGTGTTTACAAAAGCTAATAGATGAAAAATATGATGTTATAGGTGTTGTAACTCAACCTGATAAGCCTCAAAATAGAGGTAAAAAATTAGGTATGCCACCTGTTAAGGAATTAGCTTTAAAGTATGATATACCAGTATATCAACCGATAAAGGCTAAAGATGAAGAATTTGTAGAAACTTTAAAAGAATTAAATCCAGATATAATAGTAGTAGTAGCATTTGGTCAAATTCTTACAAAATCAATATTAGACATACCTAAACTTGGATGTATAAATGTTCATGTTTCATTATTACCTAAATATAGAGGAGCAGCTCCAATAAACTGGGTAATAATAAATGGAGAAGAAAAGACTGGAGTTACTACTATGTACATGGATGAAGGTCTAGATACTGGAGATATGATATTAACAGAGGAATTTGACTTAGATGATGAAATAACAGCAGGTGAACTTCATGACAAAATGAAAGATATAGGAGCTGATGTTTTAATAGAAACACTAAAACAAATAGAAAAAGGATGTGCTCCTAGGATACCTCAAAATCATGAAGAGTTTACATATGCTCCAATGATGAATAAAGCTTTAGGTCAAATAGATTGGTCAAAATCAGCAAGGGAAATACATAATCTTGTAAGAGGTGTAAATCCATGGCCAAGTGCTTACACAACTTATGAAGGATCGACTATGAAGGTATGGAAAACTGAAGTTTTAAATGAAACTAGTGATAAAGAGCCAGGAACAGTACTTAAGGCTGACAAAGATGGTATAAGAGTAAGTACTAGGGATAATGTAGTTTTAGTTAAAGAAATTCAAATGCCAGGAAAGAAAAGAGTACTTGTGTCTGAATATATAAAAGGAAATAATATAAACACTAATATAATATTAGGTTAGGTGTAAATATGATAGACATAAAAAAATATTTAACAACAATAGGTATACTAGTAGCAATACTTATTTTAGGTACTATTATTGTAAATATATTTATATCTAGCTTAACTCATATATTTGGATTATTAATTAATATTTTAGTATTATCTATAATAATTATTATAATTTTTTCAACAATAGTTACTTACAATATAATTAATGATAAAAAGCTTAGTTCTAGTTTAATGAAAATTAACTTAAAAATTTCAAAGTTACTATTTAATCCAGTTATTTTTATAGCTTCATATATAGGTATACCTAAAAATGAAATAAGAAAAATATTTGTAAAATTAAATAATAGCTATATATATAGCAATGAATATAATTTTAATTCTGAAGATATATTAATACTTATACCTCATTGTGTACAAAAAAATAGTTGCAAATTAAAAGTAACTAATAAAATAGAAAATTGTGCAAAATGTGGATTATGCAATGTAAGTGATTTAGTTAAACTAAAAGAAAAAACAGGAATAAACATATTCATAGCTACAGGTGGAACATTAGCTAGAAAAATAATTATAGAAAATAAGCCTAAAGCTGTTATAGCAGTAGCTTGTGAGAGAGATTTAACATCTGGTATTCAAGATATGAAACATATACCAGTGTTAGGTGTATTTAATAAAAGACCAAATGGCCCGTGTATAGATACTTTAATAGATATACATGAAGTTGAAAGGGCAATAAGTTTTTTAACTAATAAAAAATAAGTGTTAAGGGAGAGTGTTTTTAATGCCATATTATGGTTACGGTGGTTATGGATACTATGGATTTGACCCTACTTTTATAATATTAGTTCCAGCTATACTTTTTACTATATATGCTCAGTTTAAAGTAAGTTCTACAACTAGTAGATTTTTAAGAGTCAATACTCAAAGAGGGTTTACAGGAGAGCAAGTTGCAAGAAGAATATTAGAATCAAATGGACTATATGATGTTAGGGTTGAAATGGTAAGAGGTAATTTAAGTGACCATTATGACCCAAGAAGTAAAATAGTAAGATTATCACAAGATATATACTATGGAACATCAGTAACATCAGTAGCTGTTGCAGCTCATGAATGTGGTCATGCAATTCAACATGCTAAAGGATATATGCCTTTAAATTTAAGAAGTAGCTTAGTTCCAGTAGTAAATTTTGCATCAAATATATCATGGCTTTTAATCGCGTTAGGATTTATTATGAGGGGTCCATTTTTAGAAATTGGTATACTTTTATTTTCTGCATCAGTTTTATTTCAAATAATAACTTTACCTGTTGAGTTTAATGCATCTAATAGAGCATTAGTTCAACTTGGAAATTTGGGTATTGTAGAAGGTAAAGAGTTAAACCAAAGTAGAAAAGTACTTACAGCAGCAGCATTAACGTATGTTGCAGCAGCATTAACATCAGTACTTCAATTACTTAGATTAGTAGCAATATCTAATAGAGATAATGATTAAATGGAGATTGTCCTAGAGTTTCTAGGACTTTTTCTGTGTAAAATATAAGGAGACAACGTATGAAGGCAAGAGAGATAGCATTTAAGATTCTTTGTGACATAGAAGAGAATAACAATTATTCTAACATAGCAATAAATAAACATTTTAAAAATTTAAAAATATCAAATCAAGATAGAGGACTAGCTACAGAGATTGTGTATGGTGTAGTTGAAAATAAATATTATTTAGACTATATTATAAATAAACTTTCAAAGATAAATACGCAAAAATTATCAATTTGTGTTAAAATATTGCTAAGGATGGGAATTTATCAGATTGCTTTTTTAAATAGTATTTCAGACTATGCGGCTGTAAATGAAACTGTTAATTTAGTTAAGAAATATGATAAAAGATCTAGTGGATTTGTAAATGCAATACTTAGAAATATAATAAGAAATAAAGAAGAAATATTAAATGTAGATATAGAAAATGACGATATAATGTATCTATCTACTAAATATTCATACAACCCTTGGATGATAAAAAACTTTATTAATAGCTTTGGAAAAGATTTTACAGAAGATTTAATAGAATCTAACAATGAAAAGCCAAGTATATATTTAAGAACTAATACACTAAAGATTACTAGAGATGAACTTATAGAAAAGTTAAAAGAAAGTGGCTTAAAAGCTTATAAAGTGTCTATTATAGATGAAGCCATAAGAGTTGAAAATCTTAAGGATATAGAAAATAATGAATTGTTTAAAGAAGGATTATTTACTATACAAGATATAAGTTCTATGATAGCATCAAAGGTATTAAATCCAAAAGAGCATTCAAATGCATTAGATATATGTAGTGCTCCAGGAGGAAAAACTACTCATATAGCAACACTTATGAAAAATACTGGTAAGGTTATTTCTAGAGATGTATTTGATCATAAGTTAAATCTTATAAATAATACAGTAAATAGATTAGGGCTTACTAATGTAGAAGTTCAAAAATTTGATGCATCTATTTTAGATGAAAATAGTGTAGATAAATTTGATTATGTTCTAGCTGATGTTCCTTGCTCAGGTCTAGGCATAATAAGAAGGAAGCCAGAAATAAAATATAAATTAAAAAGTGAAATAAAAGATTTACCAGTTTTACAAAGTAATATTTTAGAAAATGCATCTAAGTATGTTAAAGTAGGTGGAAGTCTTTTATACAGTACATGTACTATATTAGATGATGAAAATATAGAAGTAATAAATAATTTCTTAAAGGAAAATGATAACTTTGAATTAGTACCTATTAATGAAGTAAATGTAGATTTAGATAACCAAGAAAAAGGATATTTGAAAATATATCCAAATATTCATGGTATGGATGGTTTCTTTATAGCAAAATTAAAAAGAGTAAGGTAGTGATAGTATGAGTAAAAATAAAGTAGCATTAAAAAACTTTACAGAAGAAGAATTAAAAGAATTTGTAAAATCTATAGGAGAACCGGCATTTAGAGGATCTCAAATATATTCATGGATATACAAAGGAGTAAAGACTTTTGATGATATGAAAAATATACCAAAGTCTTTGAGAGAGAAGCTTGAAGAAGTTTCTTTTATTGGAAATTTAAAAATAGAATTAAGTTTAAAATCTAAGATAGATAAAACTAGAAAATATTTATTTGAATTAAATGATGGTAATATAATAGAATCTGTAATGATGGATTATGAAGATAGAATTACAGTTTGTATATCAAATCAAGTTGGATGCAGAATGGGATGTAGATTTTGTGCATCTACATTAGAAGGATTGGTAAGAAATTTAGAGCCATGGGAAATTATAGATCAAATACTTAAGATACAAGAAGATATAGGAAAGAGAGTTTCAAATTTAGTGTTAATGGGAAGTGGAGAACCATTAGATAATTTTGAAAATACTAAAAAATTCTTAAAAATTGTTAATGATAAAAATGGTTTAAATATAGGTTATAGACACATAACATTATCTACATGTGGAATAGCTCCTAAGATGAGAGAATTAGCTGATTTAGAAATTCCTATTAACTTAGCATTATCTCTTCATTCTCCATATGATGAAAAAAGAAAAGAGATAATGCCGATAGCAAATGCTTATACAATAAAAGATATATTAGATGCATGTAAATACTATATTAAAAAAACAAATAGGAGGGTCACTATAGAATACTCTTTAATAAAAGGTGTGAATGACTCTGAAAAAGAAGCAAAAGAACTTATAAGATTATTAAAAGGGATGTTATGTCATGTAAATCTGATTCCTGTTAATAATGTTGAAGAAAGAGACTTTAAAAGACCAGATAAATCTCATATATACAGATTTAGAGATATATTAGAAAAAAATAATATACCAGCTACAGTTAGAATATCTATGGGTTCAGATATAGGTGGAGCTTGTGGACAATTGAGAAGAAAACATAAGTAGCTTTAAGGGGGTATTTTTGTGATTTATAACTGTGCATCCCATATAGGTAAAGTTAGAAAAAATAACGAAGACTACTGTAAGGGTGAAATAATAAACACAGATTTTGGACATATTGGAATATTTGCATTAGCTGATGGAATGGGTGGACATAACAAAGGTGAAGTAGCAAGTAAACTAGCAGTAGAAAATATAGTTGGGTTTTTAAAAGAAAATTTACTACAAAGTAGTAATATAAAGATTGATTATATTGATGACATTATTAAACAGGCCTATCATAATGTTAATCAAATAATTTATGAAAAATCTATAAGTGATTTAGCATTTGAAGGTATGGGAACTACTCTTGTAATAGCAATTATATATAAGAATAATCTATATATTGCTAACGTAGGAGATAGTAGATGTTATTTACTTAATGAAGATGGATTTAATAAAATAACAATAGATCATTCAGTTGTTGAAGAACTTATAAAAGCAAATATTATTACTGAAGAAGAAGCAAAAACTCATCCAAGGAGAAATCATATAACTAGAGCTATTGGAACAGATGAAATGGTTATAGTAGATATATTTAAAAAACAAATAGATAAAGGTAACAAAATATTATTAGCCAGTGATGGATTAACTGGATTTGTAGATGATAATATTATAAAAGATATACTATTAAAAGATGATGATGTAAAGAGTTTAGTACAAGAATTGATAAACACTGCAAATGACGTTTCTGGAAGAGATAATATTTCAGTTATATTGATAGAAGAGAAATAGGACGGTGATAAAGTGGGAGAGACTATTTTAGGAAACAGATATGAAATCATCAAAAAAATTGGTGATGGAGGTATGGCTTTTGTATATAAAGCTAAAGATATTTTATTAAATAGAATAGTTGCAGTTAAAGTATTAAGACCAGAATTTGTAGATGATGATGAATTTTTAGGTAAATTTAAAAGAGAAGCAGAGGCAGTTGCAAGCCTTTCACATCCTAATATAGTAAATGTATATGATGTAGGGGAAGATGGAAAAGTTCATTACATAGTAATGGAATACGTTGACGGGCAAAACTTAAAAGAAATAATAAAAAATGAAGGAACGTTAGATGAATATACTTCCCTTGATATAACAAAGCAAATAGCTAAGGCCCTTAGCGCTGCTCACAAAAATGGTATAATTCATCGAGATATAAAGCCACATAATATACTTATATCTAATGAAGGCAGAGTTGTTAAAGTTGCTGATTTTGGTATAGCAAAAGCTGTTTCAAATTCAACTATGACTAATATTGGAAGTATAATAGGTTCTGTACATTATTTTTCACCAGAACAAGCAAAGGGTAAGTTTGTAACTAATAATGCAGATCTTTATTCTCTAGGAATAGTTTTATATGAAATGATAATAGGAAAAGTTCCTTTTAGAGGAGATAGTCCTATATCTATAGCACTACAACATATAAATGATGAAATTGAATTTACTTCAGAAGAACAGGTAAACATACCTCAAAGTGTTAGAACCATAATTAAGAAATTAACTGAAAAATCTAGTGTTGATAGATATCAAAGCGCTGAGGAAGTTATAGAAGATATAGAGTATATAGAAAAGAATATAGATTTAGATTTTATAAAAGAGTATGATAACTACGTCACAAAAAATATAGACATGAGAGAGCTAAATAAACAGATAGATATAGAAAAAGATATATATGACGAAGACGTAGATTATGATGAAGATTATGACGAAGAATATGATGATGAATATTATGATGATGAATATGAAGAAGAAAAACCTAAATTTAAAAAGAATAAAAAAAATAAAAAAAATAAAAAATCACCGAATAAGAGTAGAAAAAGATTAAAGATAGCTTTAGCTGTATTAATTTTAATTTTATCTACTCAGGTATTTATATTTGCTAAATTCTTTTTAGGTGGCTTTGGTAATAATGAAGGTCAGATAACTGCACCAGACTTATACAATTTGACATTAGATGAAGCGCAAAAAAGCCTTGATAAATTAAATCTAAATATAAGAGTTGATATAGAAGATGAGTATAGCAATGAAGTTGAGAAAGGGAAAATAATATCTCAACAACCTATGTCAGGTTATGCTCTTCAAGATGGTGATACAGTAACTTTAGTATTAAGTAAAGGTCCTATGAAAGGCAATATACCTAATGTAGTAGGTCTTACTTTAGGAGAAGCAGGAAATCTTCTAAAAGAAAATAAATTATCTTTAGGTAATATAAAGTATGAGTATAGCGATACATATAATAATGGAATCGTTATATCTCAAGATCCTAAGTCAGGCAGTGAAAATAACCAGGAGTGGGGATCTGTAAATGTAGTTGTTAGTAAAGGTCAAAAAGAAGAAATAAAACTTCCAGAAAAAGATGATGATGAAGAGGATAAAAAAGAAGATGAACAAGTGAAACCTCCGGCTACAACAACTCCTAAGCCAGATAACTCTAATAATGGAAATAGTAGTGGAAATAATGGTAATGGTAGCGGAAATCACAATGGTGGTAATAATGGAGGTAATATTAATAATCAACCACAAAATCCAAATACCGATCAACCAGAACAAGGAGGTAGTGCCCAAGATACAAATCCTGATCCAGAGCCTCCACAAACTGAAGAACCTCAATCAGAGGAGCATTAATTAAAAATAGTAAAATCTAAATGTTTAGGTTTTACTATTTTTTTATTTAAAATGCTGAACTAAAAGTTATATTTAAGGATAATATATTATGAGTAATAGAACTTATAATTAAATTTTATATAAAAAAGTTTAATTTTAATATGAATTGTAACTAAATTTATAGAAATTTTAAAAAGTTATTAGGATATTGTTTAAAAATAGGATAAAATAGTTATATTATTTAAAATTTTAAGGAGGCAATTAATGATAAATGGAAAAATTATAAAAGGAATAGGGGGATTTTACTACGTAGATACAGAAAAGGGGCTTTATGAATGTAGAGCTAGAGGTATCTTTAGAAAAAATAAAATAACGCCTTTAGTTGGAGATATAGTTAGTATAAGTGTAGTTGATGAAGAAAATAAAAAAGGTGTTGTAGAGGAAATTGAAAAAAGAGATACATGCCTTGTAAGACCGCCAATAGCAAATGTAGATAAGGCTTTAATAGTATTTGCTATAAAAAATCCATCACCAAACTTATCACTATTAGATAGATTTATAGTTTTAGCAGAAAAAGAAAACCTTGAAATAGTAATAGTGTTTACTAAAGTTGACTTAGATACTGATGGTGAACTTTTAGATGAATTAAAAAATATATACAAAGTAAGTGGATATAAGGTAATACCTGTTAGTAACAAACTTAAATTAAATATAGATCAAATAAAAGAAGAGCTAAAAGAAAATACCGTTGTTTTTGCTGGACCATCTGGCGTAGGAAAATCTAGCTTATTAAATGAAATAGATAAAAATTTTGAATTAAAAACTGGAGAAGTTAGTGATAAAATAAAACGAGGTAAGCACACTACTCGTCATGCAGAACTTTTAAAACTAGAGTGTGGAGGAATGGTTGCAGATACTCCTGGATTTAGTTCGCTTACACTTGATGATATAGAGGAAAGTGAATTAAAAGAATATTTTATAGAGTTTGATAAATATGATGATTGTAGATTTGGCTCTAGATGTATTCATGAAAATGAACCAAGTTGTGCAGTAAAAGAAGCAGTAGAAAATGGGGCTATATCTAAAAAAAGATATGAAAGCTACATTCAATTGCTAAACGAAATAAGATCAGGGAAAAGGAGATATTAAAATGATTAAATTAGCACCATCAATATTATCAGCAGACTTTGCAAGATTATTAGAAGATGTTAAAAAAGTAGAAAATGCAGGATGTGAATATTTGCATATTGATGTTATGGATGGACATTTTGTTCCAAATATAACATTAGGGCCTAATGTAGTTAAGTCTTTAAGAAAAGATGTAAATATGGTATTTGATGCTCATCTTATGATAGAAAATCCAGATCAATATATAAAAGAATTTGTTGATGCAGGTTGTGACATAATAGTAGTTCACCAAGAAGCTTGTAAACACTTACATAGAACTATACAAAATATAAAATCATATGGAATTAAGGCTGGAGTTTCATTAAATCCTGCTACTCCAATAGAAACTATAAAACATATAATAAGAGATGTTGATATGGTACTTATTATGACTGTAAACCCTGGTTTTGGAGGTCAATCATTTATAGAAAGTATGATACCTAAAATAGAAGAGTTAAAAAGATTTTTAGATAGTGAAGGTTTAAATGTAGATATACAAGTGGATGGTGGAATAAAACCTGACAATGTAGAGAAAGTGGTAAAAGCTGGGGCAAATGTAATAGTAGCTGGATCTGCTATATTTAATAGTGATGATATAAAAGCTACAGTAGATTTATTCAGAAAAAATGCATGTGCGGTGAAGTAGTTATATGAAAATTTGTATTATATTAAATGGTGAAATTAAAGATTATGATTATATAAATAGCATAATAGTAACAGGTGGTTATGATTATATAATATGCTCAGATGGGGGCGCAAATCACGCTTATAATATGAATATAGTGCCAGATTATATACTAGGAGATTTGGATTCTGCAAATAAAAATATCATTGGGTACTATAAAAGTAAAAATGTTAAATTTGAAAAGTTTCCAACTAAAAAAGATGAAACAGATACAGAGTTATGCATAGAGCTTTCAGATAAATTAAAAGCTAAAGAGATACATTTGATAGGAGCTCTAGGAGGAAGGATAGATCATACTATTGCAAATGTAAATCTTCTTTATTATATAAGAAAAAGAGGTATTACACCTAAGATAATTTCTGAGAAAGAAGAAGTATATATAGCTATAGATGAAGAAATAACTATATATGGAGAAATAGGAGATACTATATCTATACTACCTATAAAAAATGATGCAAAGGGTGTAACTTTAAATAATTTAGAATATCCTCTAGAAAATTACAATATGGAATTTTCTAGGCCATTAGGTATATCTAATGTGATGACTGATATTAATTGTAATATAAAAGTACAAGAAGGAAGTATAATTATAATAAAGAATATATAAAAGATGGCTGTTGCCATCTTTTTTGTGTATAAAAAAATTATATCATGAAAAATTTCGCAGATATATAACTTAAGCGAAGCAAATTTTTTTATATATAAATTATTGAAGAAATTAAACGAAGGATGTACACCATTTAGGTTGTATATTTATAAAGTAATAAATGGAGGTGTATTATGGAAAATAAGATTGCAGTTATATATAAGTCTAAATATGGTGCTACAAAACGTTATGCAGGGTGGATAGCATTAAAGCTAGAGGCAGATTTATATGAAGTATCAGATATAGTGAGAAAAGATTTAAATGACTATGACACTATAATTTATGGAGGTCCATTATATATTGGAAAAATAAAAGGGATAAAATTTATAACAAATAATTATGAATATATAAAAGAGAAAAAGGTATATTTATTTATGGTAGGCATGAGAGAATTTGATGAGGACTATATAAATTCTACTTTAGAAAATAATATACCTAAAGAAATTATTGATAATATAGAAACATTTTATTTTAGAGGAAAAATGAACTATCAAGAGTTAAGTCTTAAGGATAAAATCCTAATGACTGGACTCAGAGTAAGGATATCAAATAAGAAACAATCAGATAGATCTAATGATGATAAAATGATCTTAGAAACAATAGATAAGTCTATAGACTATATAGATAAAAAATCTGTAGATATATTATTAAATAATGTATTTAGCAATAGTTAAGATGTATATTTTACATCTTGTTTTTTATACACTAATGGATTATAAATTATCTGGTTTGTAGATAATTATAATCTAAACTGCTTATGATTTAAGTAACTGATGTATCTGTATAGAAAGTAATAATATATCATTTTCGATATGAGAAAAGCCAAATTTTTTATTTAAATTATAGGACAGGTCTAATTATATAACATTTTGCATAAATTTAAAATATAGAATGTAACCAAGAGACTAAATACACACTGGAGGTATTTATGAAAAATAGTAGCTCAAAAAGGTTGTTTGTGATTTTATGATTTTTTATAGGTGTGGCTGTAATACTATCTATGATATTACCTAACTGGATATGGAAGTCTCTTATAGCATTTACTCTTGTGGGATGTGGGGTATTATTCTTTTTATATTAGTTATAAATCTTAATAAATATATTATTAATATATGGATTAAAGAATCCTACATATAAGTTAAATTCTATTAAAACCGTAGGGAGGAGTATTTTATGAAGATGGTTACAATAAAATTACCAAAATGGCTTTCTAATATAGTTTTAAAATTCATGAAAAGTTCTAAAAAGGGATAAAATAAAAGCCTACTATTATAGTAGGCTTTTAAAAAGAACATATTAAGCTCTTTCTATTTTTCCAGAACGTAAACATCTAGTACAAACCTTAACTCTCTTAGGAGTACCATCTATTATAGCTCTAACGCTTCTTAAGTTAGCAGACCAAGTTCTTCTGCTGTGTCTATTTGAGTGTGATATTTGGTTTCCAGAAACTTTTCCTTTACCACATACGCTACATACCTTTGCCATTTACGTACACCTCCTTAAAATGATAACTATATTTAAAGACTAAAAACATATTTATATTAACATAAATATTAAAAACGTGCAATAGAAATATATATTTGCTTTACACATATTGAAGAATTTGTTGTTATCATATAAAATTATATATATAATTCTGTATAAAGTAAATATTAAAAAAGAAATACTAAATTTTTTC
The DNA here is from genome assembly GCA_937880075.1 of uncultured Romboutsia sp. Lineage (GTDB taxonomy): Bacteria > Bacillota > Clostridia > Peptostreptococcales > Peptostreptococcaceae > Romboutsia. The sequence continues at coordinate 99,152 of CALFLM010000060.1, forward strand.
TTTTTTATATCCAAATTTTTTAAATTTAAATTATAATAAATTTATTATAATAAATTTGGGTAGATTTAAATTATAACATATTTATAATATTATAGGATAGATAAAATTGCATAATACTATAAATATATATAATATTAATTATGCAGAAAAAATTAGATAAAATATAAATAAACTTAAGGGGGCCAACCATGAGTGCAAAAATAGTTAATCAATATGGAAGTATAGAAATAGATAAACAAGTTATATCACAAGTTGCTTATAGAGCAGCAATGGAAAGTTACGGACTGGTAGGTTTAGGATATAAGTCTAAAGGTATAGTAGAATTATTAAAAGGTGAAAATGCTTTTAAAGGAGTTGTAGTTGAAGAACTAGAAGATAATACTATATATATAGAGCTATATGTTATATTACAATATGGAACAAATATATCAACAGTTGCTAACAACATAATAGATAGAGTAAAATATACAGTTGAAAAGATTACATCAATAAATGTAAGTAAGATAGATATAAACGTGCAAGGTATAAGAGTTAAGTAATTAGGAGGAAAAATATGATTCAATATATAGAAGGTAAGATGTTAAGAGATATGTTTGTATCAGGTGCAAACAATCTTCAAAATCATAAAGATTTAGTAGATAAGCTGAATGTATTCCCTGTTCCAGATGGAGATACAGGTACTAACATGTCGCTTACTATATCTTATGCTATGAAGGAATTAGCTAAAGTTGAAAATGATAGTATAACAGATATAGGAAAGTCTTTATCAAAAGGTTCTTTAATGGGGGCTAGAGGAAACTCAGGAGTTATATTATCTCAAATAATAAGAGGATTCTCAAAATCTATAGAAGGTAAAGAAAAAATAGGTACTGAAGATTTAGCTAAAGCTTTTAAAAATGGATCTGACACAGCTTATAAGGCTGTTATAAAGCCAATAGAAGGAACTATATTAACAGTAGTAAGAGAAAGTGGAGAGTATGCTATAAAAGCATCTAAAAAAGAAAAAGATTTATTAAAGTTCTTAGAAATGGTTATAGATGAAGCTAATAAATCTTTAGAAAGAACTCCAGAATTACTTAAGAATTTAAAAGAAGCTGGTGTTGTAGATTCTGGAGGTAAAGGATTAGTTCTTATATATGAAGGGATGTATGAGGCATTAAAAGGAAATAAAATAAAAGCAAAAGATTTAAATGATTCTAGCATTCAGGAAGTTAAGCAAGCTGGAACGTCTATAAATACAGAAGATATAAAATTCTGTTATTGTACAGAGTTTATATTAGAAAGTAGCGCTATAAGTGATACTGAAATAAGAGACATGATGTTAAAGTATGGAGATAGTTTAGCAGTTGTTGGTGATGAAGGTATAATAAAAGTACATGTTCATACAAATGATCCAGGTCTTGTACTTCAAGATGCTTTAAAACATGGTCAGCTAGTAACAATAAAAATAGAAAATATGAAACTTCAACATGAAAATACATTAATAACTGATACTGATGAAATAGCTCAATCATCAGAAGAGAAAGAATATGGATTTATAGCAACATCTATGGGAGAAGGTTTAGCAAAAATATTTAAAGACTTTGGAGTTGACTATATAATTGAAGGTGGTCAAACTATGAACCCAAGTACAGAAGACTTTATGAAGGCTATAGATAGCATAAATGCTAAAAATATATTCATATTCCCAAATAACAGTAATATAATAATGGCAGCAAATCAAGCTAAAGAGTTAAGTGATAAAAATATAATCGTAATACCTACTAAAAATACTCCGCAAGGGTTTACTGCTTTAGTTAATTTTAATGCGGATGCTAGTGTAGAAGAAAATGAACAAGCTCTTATGGAATCTTTAACTATGGTTAAGTCAGGTCAAGTAACATTTGCAGTTAGAGATACTGTTATGAATGATGTTGAAGTTAAAGAAGGTAACATAATAGGTATAGCAGAAAGTAAACTGATGGATGCTGGAGAGAGTGTAGATGAAATAACTACATCTTTAGTAGAAAAATTAGTTGATGAAGATAGTGCTATAGTTACATTATTCTATGGTGAAGATGTAACTGAGGAAGATGCAAATAATCTTCGTGATGAATTAGAAGAAAAGTTTGAAGATTTAGATATAGAATTATATTATGGAGGTCAACCTCTTTACTATTACTTAATATCAGTTGAATAATTATCTAAGTAACGAACAGATTTTAGTTCGTAGGATAGATTAATAAATTTAATTTTTAAAGTCCTGTATAATATTATTATTTGTACAGGACTTTATTTATAGGTGATAAAAATGATTGATTTAGAGAAAGACATACAATATGTAAAAGGTATAGGTCCTAAAAAATCTTATAAGCTTAATAAGTTAGGAATATTTACATTAAAAGATTTATTATTTTATTTTCCAAGACAGTTTGAAGATAGAAATAATTTAAAAAAAATAGCTCAGTTACAAAATGATGAAAAAGCTACTATAAAAGCTGTAATAGTATCTGTAAATACAACAAGTCCTAAAAAAGGAATGACACTTACTAAAATAGATATAAAAGATGAAACAGGATATGCAAAACTCGCATTCTTTAATCAACCACATATAAAAAATTTATATAAAAGCGGGGATACTATATTAGTATTTGGTAAAGTTAAAAAAGAATTTAAAACTATAGAGTTAAGTTCTTGTGAGATAGAACATCTTACAAATGAGCCTAAAAATATATGTAAAGTTATGCCTATATATCCATTGACTTATGGAGTAACCAATAAAGAAATAATAAGTATTATAAAGTCTGTTTTAAATAATGAAGAACTAAGAATAAAAGAATACTTACCTCAGAGGATAATAGAAAAGTATAAGTTATGTAGTATAGACTATGCTATAAGAAATATCCATAATCCTACTAGTAAAGAATCATTAAAAATAGCTTTATATAGAATTGTATTTGAAGAATTTTTAATTCTTCAGTTAGGTTTATTTATGTTTAAAAATGGGACAACTGAGGTTGATGGAATAAAATTTAATAGAGATGAAAAGCTAGATAACATATTAAATGCACTACCATTTAAACTTACTAATGCTCAAAATAGAGCATTAAATGAGATAATAGATGATATGAAATCTAATAAGGTTATGAACAGATTAGTACAAGGAGATGTCGGTTCTGGAAAAACTGTAGTAGCCCTTTTATCATTAGCAAATTGTGTTTTAAATGGATATCAAGGTGCACTAATGGCTCCTACAGAGATACTAGCAGAACAGCACTATATGTCCTTATCTGAAATATTAAAGCCATTTGGAATAGAAATTGAATTATTAGTAGGAAGTCTTACAAAAAAACAAAAGGAAAAAGTTTTAGAAAGAGTAAAGAATAAGGATATTGATATATTAATAGGAACTCATGCATTAATAGAGGATAAAGTCGAATTTAATAATCTAGGTATAGTTATAACTGATGAACAGCATAGATTTGGTGTAAGGCAAAGAAGTAAGCTTTCAGAAAAAGGTGTAAATCCAGATATATTAGTAATGACAGCAACCCCAATACCAAGAACTCTGGCGCTTATACTTTATGGAGATTTGGATATATCTATAATAGATGAACTTCCTCCAGGAAGACAACCTATAGAAACATTGGCTATAGATAAAGGAAAAAGAGATAAAGCTTATAACTCTCTAGTAAGAAGAGAGGTTGAAAAGGGTAGACAAGTATACATAGTATGTCCATTAGTTGAAGAAAGTGAAGCTATAGAAGCAAAAGCTGCTACTGAACTAGTAGAGGAATTAAAGTTGGAGTATTTTAGTGATTTAAGAGTTGGTCTTTTACATGGAAAAATGAAATCTAGTGAGAAAGATGAGATAATGAAGAGTTTCAAAAATAAAGAAATAGACATATTAGTATCGACAACAGTTATAGAAGTAGGAGTAAATGTTCCAAATGCAACATTAATGATAATAGAGAATGCTGAAAGATTTGGTCTTGCTCAACTTCACCAATTAAGAGGACGTGTAGGTAGGGGAAGTCATAAGTCTTATTGTATTTTAATATATGCATCAAAGAGTGAGGTTTGTAGACAAAGAATGTCTATAATGGAAGAAACTAATGATGGATTTAAGATATCAGAAAAAGATTTAGAAATAAGAGGTCCAGGTGAATTTTTTGGTACTAGGCAACACGGACTTCCAGAACTTAAAGTTGCTAATATATTTAAGCATATGAAGATATTAAAGTTAGCTCAACAAGAGGCTAGATATATTATAGGGTCAGATTTTAAATTACAGAATAATGAAAATAAGATGTTAAAAAAAGAGATTATGACAAAATTTGAACACTCAGTTAAAGAAATTTCATTAAATTGATTAAAATTATGTTAAAATATACAAAGAGGTGAAGTTTGTTGAGAGTAATATCAGGAAAAGCAAGAGGACTAAAATTAGATACTCCCAAAAATGAAGATGTAAGACCTACTACAGATAGAGTTAAAGAGTCTTTATTTAATATAATAAATCCATATATAATAGACAGCAATGTATTAGACTTATTTGCAGGTACTGGTTCATTAGGTATAGAATGCTTATCTAGAGGTGCATCATCTTCTACATTTGTAGATATTAGCAAAGAAAGTATAAGTATAGTAAAATCTAATATAAAGAAAGCTCGTGTAGAAAATGAAAGTACGATTTTAAATTTAGATTTTAAAAATGCAATAGACAGATTAAAAATTCAAAATAAAAAATTTGATATAATTTTTATGGATCCTCCATACTATAAGAATATGTTTATAGATGCTCTTTCAAATATAGACGAGGCAGATTTATTATGTGATGAAGGGATAATAGTTGTTGAACACGATACAAAAGATAAATTTGTAGATAAAATAGGAAGATTAGAAAAAACTAGAGATAAAAAATATGGAAATACAACTTTAACATTTTATAAATTGGAGGAATAAAATGAAAAGTAAAAAAAGAAAAGCTATATTTGCAGGGAGTTTTGATCCTATTACAAATGGCCACTTAGATATAATTTGTAGGGCTTCAAAATTATTTGATGAATTACAAATAGGTGTACTTTATAACCCGAATAAAAAAGGTTTATTTAATTTTGATGAAAGAGTAGAATTAATTAAATCTTGTACAAAGCATCTAAAAAATATAAAAGTAGTTAGCTTTGATGGACTTTTAGTAAATTACTGTCAAGATCATGGAATAGGTACTTTAATAAGAGGTGTGAGAACAGGAGCAGATATAGAGTATGAATTACAAATGGCTCATATGAATAGAGAGTTAAATCCAAATATAGAAACTATTATACTACCTACAAAAACAGAATATTCATTTATAAGTTCATCACTAATAAAAGAAGTATTAACAGTTGGTGGAGATGTTAAAAATTTAGTGCCAAAAAATGTTTTAGATGAACTAGAAAGAAAAGCTAATGGGGGGAAGGAAAAATGTATGTAGATTTAGAAGTTATGGATAGATTTGAAGAATTAGAATGTATAATAAGTAGTGCTTCTTCAATACCGTTTTCACATAAAAGTGGTATTGATAAAGAAGAAGTATTAGAATTAATAAATAATATAAAAGCATCATTGCCAGAAGAATTAAAACAAGCACATTGGGTTAATCAAGAAAGACATAAAATAATTAATGATTCTAAACAAGAAGCTCTTGAAATAGTTGAACAAGCTAAGAAAGAAGCTGAAAGAATAAAGGAAGAATATGAAAATAATATAGAAGAATTAAAGAAAAATTCTCAAGAAATATTGGATGCATATTTAGAAGCTAGCGAACCTGTTGTTAAGGCTGAAGAAAAAGCAAATGAGATGATTTCAAGAGCTGAGAATCTTGCAAAAGAAATAAGACTTGGGTCAATAGAATATGCAGAGGATGTATTAACTACTGTAGAGCACAACTTAAAAAGTATATTACAAGAGGTTGAAAGAAATAGAATTGAATTAAATCCAGGAAAATAAAAGAAAGCTAAAATTAGCTTTCTTTTTTTATATTATAACTAGTTTTTTCTAATACTAATAATATCATAAATATGTAAAGGATTATAAAAATAGGAAGAATTATATTATAATTTCTTGAGTAAAAATTCCATACTGAATTATTATAAACTAAATTATACATTGTATCAAAATTAGATACAAATAAATCTGATTTTAATATTGGATATAATAAAAAAGTAAATATGCTAGCTAAAAAACCATGTAAAAATTTACTAAAAATATATGTTTTTGTACTTATGTCAGTTTTAGCTATAAAATTACAACACTGAGCAAGTATAGATAATCCACTAAAGCCAATTAAAAAGCTAGAAAGAGAAGCTCTTAAAACTTCAGGTGCAGACAATACAGAAGATACTCTATTGCATCCTATAGTAATTTCAAATAATCCACTTATGAATGCATGACAAAGTTCCTTTGTAACACCAAATAATGAAAGAGGAATATAAAGGATTGATGAAATTAAAGAAATTATATTAAAAAGTGAAAATATTTCAAATACTACAGAGAATACAATTACAAATCCTCCGATAGAAAGTAATGTATTAACACCATTAAATACAGCACTTCCAAATAAAACAAAAAATCCTCTCTCATCATTATATCTATTATTTATTGTATTTAATACATTTGTTTTAAATGAAGAATTGTCACTACTTAGAGACTCTTTACCATAATTTCTAAATAATAGCCCTACAGATATAGAGCCAAGGTAATGACAAATAAGCATTAAGTATCCTAATGAAGGGTTTTTAAACATTCCTGTTGCTATAGATCCAACTATAAATAATGGACCTGATGTAGAACAAAATGAGACTAATCGTTGACCTTCAAATTTAGATATTTGATTGTTATTTCTAAGCTCAGATGCTAGCTTTGCACCTACAGGATAGCCTGATACGGTAGAAATAACAAAGACTAAAGCGCTTTTACCTGATACATTAAATATAAATTTAGTAATAGGATTAATAATATATCCTATTATATCTACAACTTTTAAGTCTACAACTAAATTTGCTCCTATTATAAAAGGTAAGAGTGAAGGGATTAATACGTCAACCCAGATAGATAAACCTTTTTTAGCTGCCAAAATAGATTCGTTTGGAAAGCTTACGATACCTAATATTAAAGTAATAACAATTAAAATTGGAAAGAAAAAGTTGATAATTTGTTTTTTATTAATTTTGATCACCTACCATCCATCTAATATAGGATTATTATATTAGATGGGGTAGGAAGATATGATAAAAGGTTGTATACTTATTTTACATATTTAGGTGATATGTAAAAGTCCATAGGACCTTTTAATAGATTTTTGTTGTTTTTATAATAGATAAGATTATATATATTACTTGATTTTATATCATAGTCTATTAATGTTTTAAATAATTCATCATCTTTAGAAAATGAAATATTAGAAAACTTATTTATAATATTTATATCGGAATTATTTTTTATATTTTTTATTATTTCACGGCCTTTATCATTAAAAGCTAATATTCTTACATAAGGTACACTATTAATATTTTTTATTTTGTTCATATCATTTTTAGTAATTCCAAGTAATATATTATTTAAAGTTCTTTTAATTTTTGTCATAGTATATCTTTTAGATTTTATAGATTCTTTTAAATCATCTAGTGTTGAAGATGTAAAAACACTTTGATATATTTTATTTTCGATTCCTTCATTCACATCAAAGTATGTATTTAAAATATTTTTATCTCTAATTATTATTGATGATAAAACTTCAAAATAATTATCATCAAACATAGGAGAAAAATTATTATCGATTTTACTTTTTAGAATATCAAATGTATTAGTAGGCACAACTTTAGATATAGAAGAAATATTATTTAAATCTTTTAATTGTTTTCTAATTGCAGTTGCAGAACAAATATTACTTTCTATAGTTTCACTATTATAATCTGATTGAATTCTAGTTATAGTGTAAGGTCTTATTTTACTATTTAATTTCAATATACTTTTAATATATTCTAAGCCTAGTATATTGTTTGATGAGTTTAATATATCTAAAAGTTTTTCTTTTGAAATATCTAAAAGTTTAAATTTATTAATGTAATCAAATAATGCTAAACTCCTAGCTGTTGGAAATAGCATTCCATCATCTAGATATTTTTTTAGAGATATTTTAAATTCTTTAGGTTCATCTACTAAGATTTTAGAGATTGTATAAAGAATATTAACATCTCCTTCTTCACTTCCAAAGCAAATTGAATCAACACAATTTAAAGAATTTAGAGTAGTTATTGCACCGTGTGAAAATATTTCTGCACTTTGGCAAGCAAACATTGTAGGAAGCTCAATAACTAAATCAACTCCATTTTTAACAGCTGCATGAGCTCTTGTATATTTATCAAATAAAGCAGGTTCTCCTCTTTGTAAAAAATTACCACTCATTATAGCTATAGTATGAGTAGCTTTGGTCTTTTCTATGGATTTTTGTAAATGGTATAAGTGACCATTGTGAAAAGGATTATATTCAACTATAAGTCCAAGTATTTTCATAAAAAATTCTCCTTTGTTGTATTTTAATAAAGGTCATTAGTAAAGTATTAAGAAATATTATTTTATATTAAAAATAAATTTATTAATAATACTATAATATTATAACAAATGGATAAAATAATGTAGGCTAATATAAATATCTTAAATTATATATACTTTTATGAAAAAAAGTGGTATATTAATTATTGTCAAAATGTTTAATGTATACAAATTATATTTAGTATATTTTAAGCCTAAGGCTTATTACATATTATCTTTGAAATTTTAAGGAGGTATACTAATGAAAATATTAGTATTAAACTGTGGTAGTTCTTCATTAAAATATCAGTTAATAGATATGTCAAATGAAGAAGTTTTATGTGTAGGATTAGTTGAAAGAATAGGTATAGAAGGTTCTGTACTAAAGCAAGAAAAAGATGGTGTTGAAGGAAAACTTATATTAGAACAACCAATGAAAAACCATCAAGATGCTATAAAGTTAGTATTAGACTCTGTAGTTGATTCACAATACGGTGGAGTTAAAGACATAAAAGAGGTTGAAGCTGTAGGACACAGAGTTGTTCACGGTGGAGAAAAGTTCGCTAAATCAGTATTAATAACTGATGAAGTTAAAGCTGCTTTAGAAGAGTGTATAGAATTAGCACCACTTCACAACCCAGCTAACATAATGGGAATAGAAGCTTGTGAAGCTATACTTCCAGGAGTACCAATGGTAGGAGTATTTGATACTGCTTTCCATCAAACAATGCCTAAATCATCTTACTTATATGGATTACCTCATGAGTTATACACTAAATACGGTGTAAGAAGATACGGATTCCATGGAACTTCTCATAGATATGTATCTCAAAGAGCTGCTGCTATGTTAGGTAAAAACATAGAAGATTGTAAGATAATAACTTGTCACTTAGGAAATGGAGCTTCTGTAGCTGCAATAGATGGTGGTAAGTCAGTTGATACAAGTATGGGATTCACTCCACTTGAAGGATTAATAATGGGAACTAGATGTGGAGATATAGATGCAGCTATATTACCATTTTTAATGGAAAAAGAAGGATTAGATGCTAAAGGATTAAGCGACTTAATGAACAAAAAGTCAGGAGTATACGGAATGACTGGTATATCTTCAGACTTCAGAGATATAGAAGATGCTGCTTCTCAAAATAATGAATTAGCTCAAGTAGCTTTAGAATCATATTCTAAAAAAGTTAAGAAATATATAGGATCTTACGCTGCAGAAATGAACGGTGTTGACGCTGTTGTATTCACTGCTGGTGTTGGTGAAAATGGTATAGACATGAGAGCTGATATAATGGCTAACATGGACTTCTTAGGAATGAAGTTAGATGAAGAAGCTAACAAAGTAAGAGGTAAAGAAAGAGTAATATCTACTGAAGATTCAAAAGTTAAGATATTATTAATACCTACTAACGAAGAATTAATGATAGCAAGAGATACATTAGAATTAGTAAAATAATTATAAATGGATATAATATTTTATAAGGTAGGTTAAAACCTACCTTATATTTTGTAGATATACAGGATTAATGGCAAAAATATCTATCAAGTAAAAATACTTGACAAACAAAAGCCAAATTTGTATAATAAATTGGTAATGTATTGAGGTGAATCTGATGAAAATAAGTCTAGATAAACTAATTAGAAGAGAAACTGACAAATTAGACTTGAATTTTTCTCAAAAAATTGATACTATTAATTATTGTAATAATAATTATAAACTATCCTCACCAGTAAATATAGAAGGTAAAGTATCTAACACTAATAAAGGTTTATACCTAGATATAGATGTTGACTTTACAATTATTGACAATTGTTCAAGATGTTTAGATGAGGTAGAAGTACCAATAGAATATTGTATACAAGGTTTTTTAGTTAAAGAAGGCTTTGATGAAGATGACTTTGAAGATGATGATGCATTAATATTTGATGGACAAGAATTAGATTTTGTTGATATAATAGAGCAGACATTAGATTTCAAAATACCTGCAAGTGTTCTTTGCAAAGAAGATTGTAAGGGCCTTTGTCAAGGATGCGGAGCAAACTTAAATATAGAAGCTTGTTCTTGTAATGAAAGTGCGAACGACGAGGAGATTATAGATCCCCGTTTTGCTAAATTAAAAGATATATTTAAAAATGACTAAGGAGGTGGCGTAAATGGCAGTACCAAAGCGTAAAACATCTAAATCAAAAACTAAAATGAGAAGAGCAGCTAACTCTAAAATGGTAGCAACTGGATTCGTAAGTTGTCCACAATGTCATGAGCCAAAATTACCACATAGAGTGTGTCCAGATTGCGGATATTATAAAGGTAAAGAAGTTGTATCTGAATAATAACTTCTAAAACATGTAGAATATATTCTACATGTTTTTTTTGCTTTAAAATAAATACATATAATATATTGATAATTTTATAATAATATAGCATACTACTATTAGTATTTACCAATAATTAAAATATATTTTTATAAAGTTAATAATTATTTATAGATAAATTTAGGTTAGGAGGAATATCTATGAAAATTGTAGTAGATGGTATGGGTGGAGATAATGCACCAAAGTCAAATGTTGAAGGTGTAGTAAATGCTATAAATGAATACAATGTAGATATAATAATAACTGGAGATAAAGACTTACTTGAGAAAGAATTTTCTAATTATGAATTTGACAAAAGTAAATTAGAAATAGTACATACTACTGAAGTTATTGAAAATGAAGATAAGCCAGTAAAAGCAATTAGAAGTAAAAAAGATTCATCTATGGTAGTTGGACTTAGACTTATTAAAGAAGGTAAGGCACAATCCTTTATATCAGCTGGAAATACTGGAGCAGTACTTGCGGGAGGCGTATTTGTAGTAGGAAGAATAAAAGGCATAGATAGACCTTGTTTATGTCCAGCGCTACCAAATGTAAAAAGAGGGATGACTATTATAGCAGATGGTGGAGCTAATGCTGACTGTAAACCTATAAACTTAGTCCAATTTGCTGGGATGAGTAATATATATGCAAGTAAGGTATTAGAAATAAAAAGTCCTAAAATAGCATTAGCTAATATAGGTATAGAAGAAGGAAAAGGGAATGATTTAGTTAAAAAATCCTATGAAGAGTTAAAGAGTTTAGACTTAAACTTTATCGGTAATATAGAAGCAAGAGATGTTATAAATGCACATACAGATATAATTGTTTGTGATGGATTTACAGGTAATATATTGTTAAAGTCAACAGAAGGTGTAGCTATGTCTGTAATGAAACTTATAAAAGAAACATTACTAAGTAGCACAAAAGGAAAAATAGGTGCTATGCTTATAAAAGATGATTTAAAAAAATTAAAAAGTTACATGGATTATTCTGAATATGGTGGAGCACCGCTTTTAGGAGTTAATGGTGGGGTAATAAAAGCTCATGGAAGTTCAGATTCAAAGGCTATAAAAAATGCTATAAATCAAGGTATAAAGTTTGCAAAAGGAAATGTAGTTAAAGAAATAGAAGAATTTTTAGAAAAAAATAAAACTGAAGATAAATAGTATATATATTTAGACTAAGAAGGTAGATAATATATACCAAAGGAAAAATGTAAATAACTATAATATAGATATAAATAAAGTCTAGTAATTTAGAGAAATTATTAGGCTTTATTTATTTGTAAAAGATTATTTTATAAAAAATAAGTAATATTTTATTTATATCATAAATACAATGATTATATAAACAAGAGAGGAGGACAAGGTATGAGTAAAATTTTAGAAGAAATTATAAACTCACTTTCGATTAACTTAAGAGAAATAATAAAAAGTGTATCAAGAGACAATATAAACATAGAAGAAATAAGACTAAGAGCTTTAAAGCCATTAATAGTAAATTCAAATAATAAGGACTATTTTTATAATACTAGACTAAATAAGTTAGATTTAAATATGGATAATTCATATATAGTTAGTAAAGATGATATAGATCAAACATTTCAAATAATGTGTAAATATTCAATTCATTCTTTTATTGATGATATAAAAAAGGGTTTTATAACTCTTAGAGGAGGACATAGAGTCGGACTAGTTGGAAAAACGATTATAGAAGATGGACAAGTTAAGAATATAAAACATATATCTTCATTAAATATAAGAATTTCAAGAGAAGTTTTAGGATGTTCAGATAAAGTTTTAAGTCATGTTATAAGAGGTAAGGATAAAATTAATAATACTTTGATAATATCACCTCCTCAATGTGGTAAAACAACTTTAATAAGAGATATTGTAAGAAGTATAAGTAGTGGAAATAAAGAATTTGCATTTAATGGAATGAAGGTTGCTTTAATAGATGAGCGTAATGAGATATCAGGATCTTACTTAGGGATACCTCAGATGGATGTTGGTATTAGAACTGATGTAATAGAAACATGTCCTAAGGATATAGGTATTATGATGCTTTTAAGATCTATGTCTCCTAATGTTATAGTTACTGATGAAATAGGAAATATGGATGAAATAAAAGCTTTATATACTGCTTTAAATGGTGGAGTAAGTTTAATAACCACAGTTCATGGAGATTCGATTGAAGATATAAGAAACAGAAAAGAGCTAAGTAATTTATTAGATAGTGAATTATTTAAAAAAGTTATAATACTATCTGCTAAAAAAGGACCGGGAACAATTGAAAAAATATATGATTTAGAAGAAAAGAGATGGTATTTTGCAAATTAAAATTTTTATAATTGGTGTTTTGATAGCTTGTAGCTATTTAATAGGAGAATATATATATAAAGCTTATATAAAAAGGCATAAAGAGGTAAATGACCTCATAAGAATATTAGAGATAATGCGGATGGACTTGTCTTTTGGATTATACACATTAGAAGAAATTTTTAATAGGTTAGGGGATAAGAAAGAATTTTGTACTTCTAATTTTTTTAAAAGGTTGGAAAATGAATTACATAATAATCCATATAAAGTTTTAGATGAAATATTAAATGATAATATTAATATATTAATGAAGGAGACTTATTTACAAAATAAGGAAGTTGATGAGTTAAAAAAACTTATATTTACTCTTGGAAAAAGTGATGTAGAGTCTCAATCAAGGATGATAGATCTATCTATTGAAAATCTAAAAAAAATAACTGGAGAGACTAAAGAAGATATAAATCAAAAGGGTATGGTATATAGAAAGTTAGCAACTATTGTAGGGTTAATAATAGGAATAATTTTAATTTAGGAGGATGAGTATGGATATATCGTTGATAATAAAGGTTGCTGGGGTAGGTCTATTAATATCTATTCTTAATATGATTTTAGAGAAAACTGATAGAAAGGACTGGGCAACATTTACTACACTAGCAGGTGTAATAATAGTTTTAAGTATGGTATTAACTGAAATAAGCACATTATTTACTACAGTAAAAACTATGTTTCAACTTTACTAAAGAGGGGGAGATATGTTGGAGGTAATGCAAATTATAGGTATTGCAATTATATCAACTACATTTTGTTTAGTAATAAAAAAAGATAGGCCTGAGATAGCTATGTTTATAGGCATACTTACAGGAATAATTATATTAACATCTGTAATATTTAAACTAGGTTTTATAATTGAAAGTATAAATGACTTAGCAAATAAAGCTAATATACCAAGTGTATATATAACTTTAATAATAAAACTAATAGGAATAGCATATCTTATGGAATTTGCAATACAGCTTTGTAAAGATTGTGGAGAAGGAAATATAGCATCTAAGCTTGAATTTGGAGGTAAGATAATAGTAATGACGATGTCATTTCCTATACTTTTATCAATAGTAGAAATGGTATTAGATATTATCCCATAGGAGAATGATAACTTATGAAAAAAATATATTTAAAAATACTGGTTACTATTTTAATAATAATAGGATCTTTTTCTGTATCTTTTACAAACGAAAGCGATGGTGCAGATTATAATGAAACTAAAAAAAGTATAGATTCATATATAGACAATCAGTTAGAGAAAATAGATTTAAAAGAGATACAAAGGTATATAAAGGAGTCATCTACAATAGATAATATTGACTTAAAAGTATTTATAAAAGACTTGATAAAAGGTGAAAAGAATATATTAGACTTATTTGATAAGGAAAATATAAAGATACTTTTCTTTGATGAGCTAAAGGGAAGCATAAAAGTATCAATGATAATATTAGTTTTAGCACTACTATCATCACTTCTAAAGAGTTTAGATAATTCTTTTTCATCAAACGCAGTAAGTCAAATCACAACGTACATAGTATTTATAACTATGGTTTCACTTACACTAATAGGATTTAAAGATGTATTAGAAATTTGTAATAATACTATAGATTCAACCATAGGTATTATGCAGGTTATAATGCCTATACTAATAGCACTCCTTGCTCTTATGGGATGTCCGATAACATCAACCGTATTAAATCCTATATTTATAGGAGGAGTAGCATTTATAAATGTCATTTTTAAACAATTTATATTTGTATCAATATCTGTTGCTTTTGCAATATTAGTAGTTAATAACGTATCTAAAAATATAAGACTTAAAAAATTATCATCATTTATAAAGCAAATAAATTTAGTCTGTATAGGAGCTATGTTTACCATATATTTAGGATTAGTATCGATTCAAGGGCTATATGTAACTAGTATTGATAATTTCACAGTAAAAACAGCTAAGTTTGCAATAGGAAATTTTATTCCAGTAGTTGGAGGGTTTGTATCAGATTCTGTAGATATTTTATTGTCATCATCTCAACTTATAAAAGGGGTATTCGGTGGTATAGGCTTAATAGTCTTAGTAGGAATATGTCTAGTTCCAGTTATAAAAATAGCATCAATAATATTAGTATATAAAGTATCTGCAATAGCTGTAGAACCTATAGGAGAAGATAGTATATCAAGTTTTTTAAATGAAGTAGCAAATTTAATGATGATATTGCTTGCATGTATAATAGCTATAACAATAATGTTTTTTGTAACAATAGCTATATTAACATCTATAAGTGTAGTTTCGGGAGGATAGGTGATAATTTGTTAGAAAGTATAAAAACATGGATTGTAACGGTTTTGATAGGAGCATTTATAGTTAATATAGTTGATATGATTTTACCTTCTTCTAAAATAAAATCATATATAAATCTAGTTGTTAATTTCATATTTGTATTTATAATTTTAACTCCAATAGCAAATTTTTTTTCTAAAGATATGTCCTTAGAAGATAAAGTACTAAAATATATGAACGAGTATAATAAGCAATATGTAGATAGTGTAAATGGATTAGCAGATAAAACGGGAAATAATAGCTTATTCAAGGGGTATGAGGATGGACTAAAAGATGTTTTAAAAATGAAGCTAGATGAATATGGATATGAACTAGATGAAATAGAGATTAAAGGGAATAAAATTGGAAAAATAACTGTAAAGGACAAAAATAATAGTAATAAAAGTGAAAATGAGGACATACAATCTAAAGAAAATGAAAAATCTAAACAGGTATTTAATGAAAAAGATGAACAAAAAAACACCAAACATAGTCTAGATTTAAGTGAAGATGAACTAAAAGAAGACTTAGTAAAAATACTTGATGTATCAATTGAAACTATAGAAATTGATTAATAGGGGATGAGGAGATGTTTAAGAATCTAAACGAAAAAGATAAGAAAAAGATATACTCGCTATTATCTTTGGCAGTAATTTGTGGTATTGCTCTCATAGCTATGTCAGGTTTAGAAAGTAAAGAAGTAGCAAGTAAAGATGAAAGCAATAACAAAATAACTCAAGAAGAGTTAAGTAATGAATCATCAAAAGCTACATTGGAAGAAAAGCTTAAAAATATATTATCACAAATTGAAGGTGCTGGAGAAGTGGATGTTATGATTACATATGAATCAAGTGAAGAAATTCAACCAGCTTTTAATACTAATACAACAACAGAAGAAACAAAGGAAGTAGATCAACAAGGTGGGGAGAGAACAGTTACAACATCTAGTGAAAATAAAACAATGATAACATCAACTTCTAATGAACCTATAGTTATAAAAACTAATCAACCTAAAATCAATGGTGTAATAGTAGTAGCAACTGGAGCTAAAGACCTTACTGTGAAAGAAACACTTTATAGTGCAGTACAAACAGCACTTCAAGTACAAGGTCATCAAGTGGAGATATATACTAAATAAAAAATATTAAAATAACTTGGGGGGATAAAAATGAAATTTAATTATAAGGGAAGAGGATTTGTAGTAGTAGTTTTAGCGGCAATGTTAGTTGTAGTAGGAACTGTAAATTACCAATTAAGTAGAAAATCTTTATTAGAAACTTCAAAAGAATTTACAGCATATGAACAAGCTCAAAATGAAAAAAATATAGATACAGATGCTAAGGAAGATGTTAAAGTAGTTGATAGTAAAGAAAATCAAGTTGAAGAAAAAGTTACAGAAGCTAGTAAGCAAATAGAAAAGCAACTTACGTCAGAGAAGAATATGAAAAAAGCTACTTATATATTAGATATGAAAATGACTAGAGAAAAGCAAAGAAACAGCGTAGCTCAAGATTTAAATGAGATGATAAATAATCCATCTACATCAGAAGAATCTAGAAAAGAAGCATCTGCAATGAAGTTACAATTAGTTAAAGATCAAGAGGCAGAATTAAAAATAGAAAATATATTAAGTACTAAAGGGTTTGAAAATGCATTAGTTTACATAAGCGAAGGAAAGGTTAATGTAGTTGTAAGTGAAGAAAAATTAGACGAATCAGATGCTGCTAAAATATTTGATTTAGTTGCAGAACAAGTTGATGTAAAATATGAGAATATAAAGTTAATGAATAATAATAAAAACTAAGTGATATCATATATATAATAGCCTCAGAAAATAACTGAGGTTATTTTCTTGCAAAGTAGAGTTCTATTTGGTATTATTATATATATAAATATAGTTCCTTAAAATAAGGGGGTAGTATTTGAAATGGAAAATAATAATTTTGGACAAGTAAAAATATCTAATGATGTAGTTGCTACAATAGCAGGACTTGCAGCTTTAGAAGTAGAAGGTGTAGAGACTAATACAACATTTACGGATAAAATACTTAAAAACAATGGTGTAAAGATACAAATAGAAGAAGAGGAAGTTAGCTTAGACGTAATGGTTATGATAGATTATGGTGTATCTATACCAGATATAGCTTTTAAAATTCAGGAAAATGTAAAAAATACTGTTGAAACAATGACAGGACTTAAAGTTTCTCAAGTAAATATACATGTTCAAGGAATCAGCTTCAAAAAAGAAAAAGCTGAAAAGGAAGAAGCTAAACAATCTAAAAAAAGTTAATAAAAAACCTCTGAAAAATCAGGGGTTTTTTTATTGTTTAATATGTGCATAATAAACCTGAAGGAGGATTACAACTGATGAAAAGTGATAAGGCTAGAAAAGTAACTAGTAGAGAATATATTATGAAATTAATATATCAAATAGAAATGAATAAAGAGGATATAAAAAAGATAGAGGAAAGATTAGATATATTTTTAAATGACAACTTTGAATATATAATAAATAGATATGAAGAACTTAGACTACAATATTCAAATAATCCAAATATAGATCTTGATAATATACAATTAGATGATGCGATAGATAGAGAATACATGAACACAATATGTGAAAATTTAAAAGAAAATAAAGATAAGATAGATGAATTAATAAATAAATATGCAAAGAATTGGTCGGTAAATAGAATGCCTAAGGTAGATTTATCTATATTAAGACTTGCCATATGTGAATTAGTATTTATAGAAGAAATACCAAGTAAAGTTTCTATAAATGAAGCTGTAGAACTAGCTAAACTTTACTGTGATGACAAATCTCCTAAGTTTATAAATGGTATATTAGGTAGTGTCGTAAATGAGTTTGAAACAAAATAATATAATAATTGGAATTGATACTAGCTGCTATACAACTTCTATAGCAGCTATATCTTTAGAAAAAAGCATTATTTTAAATGAAAAAATAATGTTAAATGTTAAGGAAAATTCAAATGGATTAAGGCAAAGTGAGGGAGTATTTCAACATATAAATAACTTAGGAGAGCTTAGCGAAAAATTAAAATCACTACATGATAATTATAATATAGTAGGAGTTTGTGTATCAAAAAAGCCAAGACCTGTAGAAAATTCTTATATGCCAGTATTTACAGTAGGTTATAACTTTGGAAAGGTTATGGCTAATTCACTAGATTGTAAATTTTATGAAACTACTCATCAAGAAAATCATATTGAAGCTAGTTTATTAAATAGTAAAATAACTAACAGAGATAAATTTTTATCTGTACATATGTCAGGCGGAACAACAGAAATACTATTATTAAATAGAAATAAAAGCTCCTTAAAATACAATATAGAAATAGTTGGAGGAACTAAAGACATAAGTTTTGGTCAACTTATAGACAGAATAGGAGTTAAGTTAGGATATAAGTTTCCAGCAGGTAAGTATATAGATAAAAATGCCATAGATTGTGAAAGAAAAATTTTAAGTGGACTTAAAACTTCAGTAAAGGATGGATATATGAATCTATCTGGACTTGAAAATCAAATAAATAAGATAATAGATTTAGAGGACTGTAAATATATATCTAAATTAGTTTTAGATTCAGTAGTTAGAAATATGTATAAGTCGTTAATTTATATAAGTAAGTTATACAATATAAATGAAGTAGTATTTTGTGGAGGAGTAGCGGCAAGTGAGTATGTGCGTATTAATTTAAGTACAAAATTAAGAAAAGATAAGATATATTCATACTTTACAAAGTCAGAATACTCAACAGATAATGCATGTGGATGTGCTATAATAGGGGTTGATAAATATGAAATTGAGAGCTTTAGAAATAAGTGAAGTTAACTCATATATAAAGAGAGTATTAACTAATGATGCAATTTTATATAACTTAAAGGTAAAAGGAGAAATATCAAACTTTAAGGTACATAGTAGTGGTAATGTTTACTTATCTTTAAAGGATGAAAAATCCAAGATAAATTGTGTTATATTTAAGAGTAATTATAATAATGATTTGAAACTAGACAACGGTTCAAAAGTAATAGCTCAAGGATATATATCACTTTATGAAAGAGATGGATCGTATCAATTATATATAAACGATATTGAGATTGAAGGATTAGGTAATTTATATATTGAATTCAATAAACTTAAAGAGAAATTATCTAAAGAAGGTTTATTTGATATTAAATATAAAAAATCAATACCTACTATGCCTAAGTCTATAGGAGTTATTACATCTGAGACAGGAGCAGTTATAAGAGATATTATTAATGTTATTAAAAGACGGTATTCAAAGGTAAATATAAAGCTATACCCAGTTAATGTACAAGGACATCAATCAAAGTATGATATATGTGATGGTATTAAATTTTTTAATAAGGAAAATAATGTAGATACAATTATAGTTGGTAGAGGTGGGGGGTCTATAGAAGAACTTTGGTCATTTAATGAAGAAATGGTAGCGAGAGAAGTTTTTAATTCTAAAATACCTATAATATCTGCGGTAGGACATGAGACAGATTTTACTATATGTGATTTTGTAGCAGATATGAGAGCTCCAACACCATCAGCAGCAGCCGAAATAGCTACTCCGAATTTAGTTGACTTAGAATACAAACTTGATAATATAAAAAATAGACTTAGTAGGTCTATGATTAATCAAGTTAACCTTGATAAGAATAGAATTAACTATGTGTTTGAAAAAATAAATAACTATTTAAAATTATACACGATAAAAGATAAAATAACACAAATAGACAAGATATATGATAAAATAAATTTTGAGATAGAAAATACTATAAGTATAGAAAGTGAAAGATTAAAAAATACAGGAATAATACTACATAACTTAAGTCCTTTAGCTACATTAGATAGAGGATATAGTATAGTTCAAAAAAATCATGAGATTGTAAATAGTGTTAATCAAATTAGTTTAAATGATAATTTAGATATAAAATTAAAAGATGGAAATATAAAGTGTAGTGTAGAAAGTATAGAAGGTAAAGAGGTGTAAATATGAATTTAACATATGAAGAAGCCTATAATAAGCTAGAATCTATTTTAGAAAGATTAGAATCTAAAAGTACTAGTTTAGATGAATCACTTAGTTTATATGAAGAAGGGATAAAGCTTTATAAACATTGTAATAAGCTTTTAGAAAATGCAGAACTTAAAATAAGTAAATTTAGTCAGTTAGGTATAGAAGAAGATTTTAATATTATGGAGGAATAATTATGGAATTTAAACAAACCTTAAAACAAAGAGCCAATCAAGTTGATAGTTTATTAAAAGAATATATGCCATCTGAAGAAGGTTACCAAAAGAATATAATGGAGTCTATGAATTATAGTTTAAGTGCAGGCGGAAAGAGATTAAGACCAATATTAACAATGGAGGCTTGTAAAATTGTAGGTGGTAATGTAGAAGATGCTATACCTTTTGCTATGGCAGTAGAAATGATACATACATATTCACTTATACATGATGACTTGCCAGCACTAGATAATGATGATTTAAGAAGAGGTAAAAAAACAAATCATATAGTATATGGAGAAGATATGGCAATACTTGCTGGAGATGCTCTTTTAAACTATGCTTTTGAGGTTATGTTATCAAATTCGATAGATAAAGAAAATCCAAATAAATATATAAAGGCTATGAATGAAATTGCAAAAACTTCTGGTATATATGGTATGATAGGTGGACAAGTTGTTGATATCCAAAGTGAAAATAAGAAAATATCAAAAGAAAAATTAGATTATATACATAATAACAAAACTGCAGCTATAATAATTGGATGTATGAGAGCAGGGGCCATAATAGGAGATGCAACACAAGAGCAATTAGAAAAAATAACTAAATATGCAAAAAATATAGGTTTATCATTTCAAATCGTAGATGATATATTAGATATAGTAGGTGATGAATCTAAATTGGGTAAAAAAGTAGGAAGTGATATAGAAAAACATAAATCTACATATCCATTATTAATTGGTTTAGATGAATCAAAGAATAGAGCATATGAATTAATACAAGAAGCTAAAGATAGTATAAATTCAATAAATAAAGAAACTAAGTTTTTAAGTGATTTAGCAGATTATATAATAGACAGAGAGTATTAAGGAGGAAAAATGAACTTTTTTTCGCAAATTTTTAGTAATAAAGTCTTGGGAATAAGTATATTTGCTTGTTTTTTAGCTCAATTTATTAAAATATTTACAGGCAAAGAAAAATTTATGCAATTTTCAAGATTATTTACTTCAGGAGGAATGCCGAGTTCACATAGTTCTTTTGTAACTAGTTTAGCTACATTAGTTGGAATTGAAAAGGGATTTAACTCTATAGATTTTGCAGTTGTAACTGTGTTTGCATTGATAATAATGTATGATGTTAGAAGAGCTGTTGGAAAACAAGCTTCTATATTAAATCAAATATTAGATGATTTTCATCACAAGAAACATATAGAACAAAAAAGATTAAAAGAATTAATAGGACATACTCCAAAAGAAGTTTTATTTGGAGCAATATTAGGTATAATAACAGCTGTAGTTTTTGTATAAATTGAAAAGATATATAACATATGATATAATTTTTTATGTTTTATTTTGTTATAAAATTAATGTGTCTAAGTCAATACTAAGATATATTAACTTTCAAAGTTTATCAAAACTATGCAAAGAAAAGGTCTTCTCATAGAAGGCTTTTTTAGATAATAAAAATTATAAACTATAATTTTTATTATCTAATTTTATAATCTATATACTATAATTAAATAATAGTTTGAGGTATATATTAAGAATATAAAATCTTTAGTTAACTTAGTTGTTTAAATAAGAATATTTTTAGATAAAAGTGTGAATAAAATTGGTCAATAAAAGGTGAATGAATATGTATAAATATTTAGACAAAGTAAATTCTCCACAAGACATAAAAAATATGACTGTAGATGAATTAGATTTACTAGCAAAAGATATAAGAAAATTTTTAGTTAGATCTTTATCACAAACAGGTGGACATTTAGCGTCTAACTTAGGCGTGGTAGAATTGACTTTAGCATTACATAAGGTATTTGATAGCCCTAAAGATAAAATTGTATGGGATGTCGGACACCAATCTTATGTACATAAAATTATTACAGGTAGAAAAGATAACTTCAAAAGTCTTAGACAATTTAATGGAATGAGCGGTTTTCCTAAAGAATGTGAATGTGAACACGATATATTTGATACGGGTCATAGTAGTACATCTATATCAGTAGCACAAGGAATTGCTTGTGCTAGAGATATAAAAAAAGAAGAAAGTGATGTTATAGCAGTAATAGGTGATGGAGCTATAACTGGAGGAATGGCACTTGAGGCATTAAATCATGTAGGATATACAAATACTGATATGATAATAATTTTAAATGACAATGAAATGTCTATAGATAAAAATGTTGGCGGAATGTCTAGATATTTATCTAGTATAATAAGAAATTCTACTGTCAATAAGGTAAAAGATGAAGTAGAAAAGATATTACAAGCATCCCCAGGAGGTAATATAATATCTAAAACTGCAAATAAGATGAAAGATAGTATAATTAGTAAATTTATACCTCAAGAATGTTCTTTCTTTGAATCTATAGGTATAAAATATTATGGTCCAATAGATGGTCACAATACTAAAGAGATTATAGAAGCTTTAAACAAAGTTAAATCTAAAAAAGGACCAGTACTATTGCATGTAATAACTAAAAAAGGTAAGGGATACCGATATGCGGAAGAACAACCTGATAAATATCATGGAGTATCAAAATTTGATATAAAAAGTGGCATAAAAAGTTCTAATGTTGTATCAATATCTAATCAAGTTGGTCAAAAACTGAGTGAAATGGCAAATGAAAATGAAAATATAGTTGCAATAACTGCAGCTATGCCATCTGGAACAGGACTTAATATATTTGAAAAAAAACATCAAAATAGATATTATGATGTTGGGATAGCGGAACAACATGCTACTACATTTGCTGCAGGACTAGCTAAAAATGGTATGAAGCCTTATTTTGCAGTATACTCAACATTTTTACAAAGGGCATATGATCAAATTATACATGATGTTTGTATAACAAGTAAGCCGGTAACATTTTTAATAGATAGGGCAGGTATTGTTGGTAATGATGGAGAGACACATCATGGGATGTTTGATTTAAGCTACTTAAATAATGTACCTAATATAACTGTAATGGCTCCAAAGGATAGCAAAGAGTTAGATTTAATGTTAGAATTATCTTTAAAAATTAACTCACCAGTTGCAATTAGATATCCAAGAGGAAATAGTTACTACTTAGAGATTGGATCTTACGAGCCTATAAATTTAGGTAGTTACGAAATATTATCCCAAGGAAAAGATATAGTTATATTGGCTATTGGAAGTATGGTAAAAAATGCGTTAGAAGCGAGAAATATGCTATTAGAAGAAGGAATAAATCCAACTATAGTTAATGCTAGATTTTTAAAACCTATAGATAAAGAGCTATTAGATAGACTATTTAAAAATCATAAAAAAGTAGTAACTATAGAAGATAATGTTATAACTGGTGGATTTTCAACTAATATAAATAAATTTATTATAGACAATAAATATGATATAGATATAACTAATATAGCTTTACCGGAAGGATTTGTACCTCATGGAAGTGTGGATGAGATATATAATAGTTTAGGATTATCACCGATTAAAATAGCAGATAAAATAAAAAGTTTATAAACTAGAAAGGTAAATTTATGAAGAAGAGAATAGATTTATTATTAGTCGAAAAAGGCTACTTTGAAAGCAGAGAAAGGGCTAAAAAGGCTATTATGGCAGGTGTTGTATTTGTAAATAATCAAAGATGTGATAAGGCTGGTGTAGATGTTGATGAAGAGGCAGATATATTAGTAAAAGGAGATCCAATACCTTATGTAAGTAGAGGAGGACTTAAGCTTGAAAAAGCAATGAAAAATTTCGACTTAACGCTAGATGGTAAGGTATGTATGGATATAGGAGCATCTACTGGAGGATTTACAGATTGTATGCTTCAAAATGGAGCTACAAAAGTATTTTCTATAGATGTAGGGTATGGGCAACTTGCTTGGAAACTAAGACAGGATAAAAGAGTTGTTTGTATGGAAAGAACTAACATAAGACATGTTACAATAGAAGATACAAAAGAGTTTGCAGATTTTGCATCTATAGATGTTTCGTTTATTTCCTTAAAATTAGTACTGCCTAAATGTAAGGAACTTATTCGTGAAAATGGAGAAGTTGTAGCACTTATAAAACCACAATTTGAAGCTGGGAGAGAAAAAGTTGGTAAAAAAGGTGTAGTAAGAGAAAAATCAACTCATATAGAAGTTATACAAATGATATCGGATTTTGCAGTTGCAAATGGGTTTGAAATTTTAGATTTAGATTATTCCCCTATAAAAGGTCCAGAAGGGAATATAGAATACTTAATACATTTAAAAGTTACAAATCAACCATTTGAGTTTAATAGCGAAAATCATAATAAAAAAATATTAGAAGTAGTTGAAGCTTCTCATAATTTAAGTAAATAGATGGATAAATATTAAATATATAAAAAAGAGGGGGATTTGAATTGATCCTTGAGTTATATATGAAAAACTGTGCACTAGTTGAAGAATTAAGACTAGGAATAGATGAAAATTTAAATATATTAACTGGTGAAACAGGTTCAGGAAAATCTATAATAATAGATGCATTAGGATTATGTCTAGGCGAAAAATATGATAGATCCTTTTTAAGAAAAGATACAGAAAAAGGTGTAATAGAAGCTGTATTTCATTCAGAAAGTATCAACTTAAAAAAAGTTTTACAAGAACATGATTTAGATTTAGATGAAGACAATTTACTAGTAATAACTAGAGTTATATATTCTGATGGTAAAAGTGTAGCTAGAGTTAATGGAAGAACGGTTAAGTTATCTATATTAAAAGATATTGCATCTACTTTAATAGATATACATGGACAACATCAGAATCAAGCACTATTCAATAAAGAAACTCATTTAGATTTCTTAGATTTGTTTGGAGAATTTGAGTTAGAAAAATATAAAAAAGAATATAAATATATATATGATGAATATAGTGAAGTTAAAAAAGCATTAAGTGTACTAACTGAAAATAAAGATGATATGCAGATACAAAGAGAAATAGATTTGCTTAAATTCCAAATGAATGAAATAGAATCTGCAAACTTAAGTAAAGATGAATATGAAGAATTATTAAAACAAAGAGATGTATATAGAAATAGTGAAAAAATATATAGTAATCTTAATTTAGCATATCAGAATTTATATGAAGGTTCTGTAAACTCTGTTGATTTAGTAGGAAATGCAGTAAAAGAGCTTAGTTTAATAGCTCAATATGACAAAACTTTAAGTGATTATAATAATGATATAGAAAGAATTATGTATGAGCTTCAAGATATATCAAGAGAGATAAGAAACTATAAAGAAAATATAGATTTTGAGCCTTATGAACTAGAGCAAATAGAATCAAGAGTAGATGAAATAAACAATTTAAGAAGAAAGTATGGAGATTCTATAGAAGATATATTTAATTACAATGAAAAAATAAAATCTAGATTAGAAGAAATACTAAATAGAGATGAAAAAGTAGAAGAATTAAAATTAGAAATAATGAGACTTGAAAAGACTCTTAAAAATAAAGCAGATGAACTAACAAAAGGAAGAAAAAAAGTCGCTTTAAAGTTAGAAGAAGTTTTATTAGTAGAGTTAAAAAGTTTAAATATGAAAAATGTTGTATTTAAAGTTAACTTTGAAGAAACTGTATTTAATATGAAAGGTCAAGATGATATAGAGTTTATGATATCTTTCAACTTAGGTGAAGATATAAAGCCTATATATAAAGTTGCATCAGGTGGAGAGATGTCTAGATTTATGCTTGCATTTAAGACTATACTTGCAGATATTGACCAAATAGATACGTTAGTATTTGATGAAATAGATACAGGAATAAGTGGTATAGCAGCTCAGATAGTCGGAGAAAAGCTTAGTAATATCGGTAAGAAAAAACAAATTATATGTATAACACATTTACCGCAAATTGCTGCTACAGCAGATACTCATTACTGCATAGAGAAAAGTACATCAAATGAGAGAACATTTACAACTATAAGAAGGCTAGATAATAATCAAAGAAAAGATGAAATAGCAAGACTTATAGCTGGAAGTAATATAACAGAGAAAACAATGGAACATGCAACTGAAATAATAGAATTAGCTAAAAGAAGCCTATAAGGCTTCTTTTTTTGTATAAAACTTACTAAAAATGGAATTATAAATACATAATATATAAGGGCTGGAGGTTAATATGAAAGGTAAAAAAGTTATAATATCTTTAATTTTAGTTAGTTGTTTTATACTATTTGGATATTGCTATAAAAATGTATATTTAAGCAATAGTATAGAAGCTATAAATATGAGAAATTTAAACAAAAAATATGTATATCCGTTAGGAGAAATCGTAGGTATCAAAGCAACCACAGATGGAGTTTTGGTTATAGGATATGAAGATGAAGATATAGAGTACATAGGTGGTATAGAAAAAGGTGATAATATAGTAGCTATAAATGATATAAAAATTGAAAATGTTCAAGATATATCTGAAATATTAGAAAATGTAAATAAAGATGAAGTTAAGATAAGTTTAACAAGAGATGAAAAGCTCATTTATGAAAATGTAAAATTAAAAAATGATGGAGAAAATAAAAGATTAGGATTATGGGTAAGAGATAAAATATCTGGAGTAGGTACAATTACATTTTATGATCCACAAGAATCTGTATTTAAAGGTATTGGCCATGCTATAACAGATTCTGATACGAATGAGCTGCTTAAAATAAAACAAGGATATATATATAAACCTAAAAATTTAAATATCGAAAAGGGAACAAATAAAAAAACTGGATATTTATATGGAGATTTTGATTTAAAAAATCCAATTGGTGAGTTTAAATATAATTCTAATTTTGGAATTACTGGAATATATAATTCAGAAAAGAAAAAATCAACTCAGTTAATGGAAGTGGGTAGTGAAAAAGATATAAAATTAGGTAACGCATGCATATTATTAGAAGATCAAAATAAAAATATAGTAAGTTATGATATAAATATAAATGATATATCAACGGATAAACAAAGCACTAGACAAATTTCAATAGAAGTTACTGACGATAGATTACTTAACTATACAGGTGGTATTATTCAAGGGATGAGTGGTGCTCCTATAATACAAAATAATAAGCTTATTGGAGCAGTAACTCATGTAATTAAAGATAATCCTAAAAAAGGATATGGTATTTTTATAGATGAAATGATAAAATTAGAGAATAAGGATTAAAAAAAGTAATAATAAATATTAAAATTTTAAATAGATTGAAGGAATATGAATTTAGTATGTCGAATATGCTTAAAGTAAAAAACTTTCGAGATTATTTAAATATAAAAAATAAAATGTTTTATTAATAGGGGGAATTTTAGTGAACGAAAAAATTAAAATAGTATTAGCAGACGACAATAAGGACTTTTGTCAGGTTTTAAAGGAATATTTATCAAATGAAAGCGATATAGAAATATTAGGTATAGCAAAAGATGGTATAGAAGCTTTAGATTTAGTTAAAAAGACTCAACCAGATCTACTAGTATTAGATGTTATAATGCCACACTTAGATGGCTTAGGGGTAATAGAAAAATTAAACTCGATGAACCTTCCTAAAATGCCAAAAATAATAGTTTTATCTGCAGTAGGTCAAGATAAGATAACTCAATCTGCTATAAACTTAGGTGCAGATTATTACATAGTTAAGCCTTTTGACTTTGTTATATTCATAAATAGAATAAGAGAGTTAGTGGCAAATAAGACAAATCATATTGAAGCTAAGCCAAGAACACATGCAGATATACAAATGACTAGAAGCGATTTTGTAAGAAATTCAGGGAATATAGAGACTGAAATAACAAATATAATACATGAAATAGGGGTTCCAGCACATATAAAAGGGTATTTATATTTAAGAGAAGCTATAAAAATGGTTATAGAAAATGTTGAGCTTTTAGGAGCTGTAACTAAGGAGTTATATCCAAGTATAGCTAAGAAGTTTAACACTACTCCAAGTAGAGTAGAAAGAGCAATAAGACACGCAATAGAAGTTGCATGGAGTAGAGGTAAAGTTGATACTATAAACCAATTATTTGGATATACAGTTCATAACACTAAAGGAAAACCAACAAACTCTGAATTTATAGCAATGATAGCAGATAAATTAAGATTAGAGCATAGTATGGTTAAGTAAATTATATAAATAAAGCCTTCTGAAATAAGAAGGCTTTATTTTTTTGTATTTTATTATAATATATTATGTTATAGGAAAACTTAAGAGATAAGAACATATTAAGGAGGTTCTTTAATGGAAATATTTATACCTAAAGAGGTCAGTTTTTTAATAGATACGATATATGAAAATGGTTATGAAGCATTTATGGTAGGTGGATGTGTGAGAGATAGTATACTAAATTTAACACCTAATGATTATGATATTACAACCAATGCAAAACCAAAAGAAATAATGAATATATTTAAAGATTATAAAATAATAGATACGGGAATAAAACATGGAACAGTATCTATTATTTTAAATAATAATATATATGAGATAACTACTTATAGAATAGAAGGAGAATATGAAAATAACAGAAGGCCTAAAAATGTAGAATTCACATCGAATATATTTGAAGATCTTAGAAGAAGGGATTTTACAATAAATGCAATGGCATATAATGAACAGTTTGGAATCGTAGATAAATTTAATGGCCTAGAAGATTTGCAAAAAAGAACAATAAAAACAGTAGGAAATCCAGATGAAAGATTTGAAGAAGATGGACTTAGAATGATAAGGGCAATTAGGTTTAGTAGTAAATTAGGTTTTAGTATAGATGAAAATACATTAAATAGTATATATAAAAATGCATATATAATAAAAAATATAAGTATAGAAAGAATTAATGATGAGTTTACTAAAACTTTGTTAAGTGATAATCCTAAAAATATAATTTTATTGTATAAAACTAAGATATTTGAGAATTTAGGAATTTATTGTAACTTAAATGGATATTACTACAAAGAATTAGAAAAAAATATAAATATATTAAAAAGTTGTGATAAAAACTTATTAGATAGATTAATAATGTTAGACTATTTAATTTCAAATGAAATATTAAAAGGCATTAATAAATATGAAAAATATAAATATTATTGCGAAAATATAAAGAAAATAAATATTATAAATAATTTAAGATATTCAAATAAAGTAATAAATTACTGCAATGATATTATGGAATATATGATTAAAGATATTGAAAAAATAGATAATGTAGTTATTAAAAAATATCTAAATAATATTGGATATGAAAAATTAAATAAAGTTTTTAAATTAAAACTAATGTACAATCTATTTTTAAATAATAAAAATAAAATTGAAATTTTTAAACAATGCATTAAGAAGTTAAATGAAATAGAAAATAGCAAAGAATGTTACAAAATAAGTGATTTAGATATAGATGGAAAAATAATTAAAGATTTAGGATATAAAGGTAAAGAAATAGGAGAAAAACTAAGTTTTTTACTAGATGAAGTTATAAAAAATCCTTTGCTTAATAAAAAGGATATTCTTATAAATTTATTGAAGTTATAAGTAATTTATGATATTAATATAGACTAGATGTAATATATGAATAAATATATAAAAACTTAAAATATTTCTTTTATTGTTAAATAGTGCTATAATTGAATGTGATTTTAAAAAAGATGTCGGAGGTTTACAATATGAAAGTCCAAGCACCTATAAAGGTGGATAGAAAAACTAAAAGACTTGCTAAAAGACTTAAAGGTGGAGAGATAGCGGTTATAAATCATGTAGATATTGATGAAGTTGCTGCAAACTCTTTAGTAGAAGGTAAGGTTAAGCTTGTAATTAATGCAGCAGAGTCTATAAGTGGAAGATATCCGAATAAAGGACCAGGCATACTAACTGAAAATAACATACTAATAATAGACAATGTAGGAGAAGAGTTATTTCATAATTTAGCTGAAGGTCAAATAATAGAAGTTATAGATGGGAGTATATATAGAGACGGAGAACTTTTAGGAAGTGGTGAGGTATTAGATAAGCAAGAAGTTTCAGAAAAATTAAAAAAAGCATACGAGAACTTATCAGTAGAGCTAGATAGATTTATAGATAATACTATAGATTATGCTAAGAAAGAAAAAGGGTTTATACTAGGAGAAGTTGAGATTCCACATGTTAAAACAAACTATGCAAACAAACATGTATTAATAGTTGTAAGAGGTCAAGATTATAAGCAAGATTTAAGCACAATAATATCATACATAGAAGAGATGAAACCAATTTTAGTTGGTGTTGACGGTGGTGCAGACGCATTACTTGAGTTTGGATATACTCCAGATGTTATAGTTGGTGACATGGATAGTGTAAGTGATGAAGCATTAAAAAAAGCAAAAGAAATAATAGTACATGCATATACAGATGGAAGAGCACCAGGATTAAAAAGAGTAAATGATTTAGGATTAGATGCTATAGTTTTCCCTGCACCAGGAACTAGTGAAGATATAGCTATGCTTATTGCCTATGAATATAAAGCGGAACTTATAGTTGCTTTAGGAACGCACTCAAATATGATTGATTTTCTAGAAAAGGGTAGAAAAGGTATGGCAAGTACGTTTTTGGTTAGATTAAAAATTGGTTCTAAATTAATAGATGCAAAAGGGGTTAATTTATTGTATAGAAGCAAATTAAAAATGAAATATATTTGGGCATTAATAGCAACAGCTTTATTCCCAATACTTATAATTGCATCTTTCACACCAAGTGTAAAACAGTTTATACATCTAATGCAATTAAAGCTAAAGTTTTTATTACAGATGTAATTTAGGAGGGTTAATATGCATATAAATATGAAGTATTATATAGTTAGTATAGGGGCTATATTTATATCCTTAGGAATTGGTATATTAGTAGGGTATAACTTAAACTATGACCAAGAGCTTAGCAAACAACAAGCAAATGTTATAAATGATTTAGACAATAAATTTGATGCCTTAAAAGTAACAAATGATAATTTAGAAAAAAGCTTAGCTGATTTAAATGAAGACTACGATAAAGCTATAACATTTATAAATGATAATGTAGATAGCTTAGTAGTAGATAGGCTAAAAGATAAAAATATAGGAATAATATCTACTAATCAAGATAATGACTATACAAAAGAGATAAATGAAACAATAACTACTGCTAATGGACACGTGGCTTTTGATATAATATTAAATAACAATATATTTAATGAAAAAAAGATAGAAGAATTAGCAGCTAAATTAAATTTAGAAATAAAAAGTACAAAAGATATTATGATATACATTGAACAAGCTTTAAGTGAAAGTAATGCCAGTGTAAAATTAAAGGAACTTGAAGATGCTGAAATTATAAAGATAAATACATTAAATGAAAATTACCAAAGTTATGATTCTGTAGTAATAGCAGGTGGAAACAATGGTAAGTCAGGTAAGGAACAATATGAAAATAAAGATAAAATACTAATAGAAACTTTAAAGAATAAAGAGAAAAATATAGTAGGTGTTCAACAAAGTAATACCAAATTTTCATATGTAGATTTATATTTTAATGATAAGATTACAACTATAGATAATGTAGATGAAGGTATAGGTAAATTAGCATTAGTTATGGTACTTCAAGATAGTAGTATAGAAGGTAAATTTGGAAAGCTAGAAGGCTCAGATAGTATAATACCATACAAAAAATAAAAAGGAGAGATGAGCATGAATCCTTATATAAGTATAATAATACCAGCTTATAATGAAGAAGATAAAATTAAAGATACTTTAGAAAATATAAAAAATATTAGCGAGATAAATGAAATATTAGTTATAGATGATGGATCAAGTGATAAAACAACTGAAATTGCAAAGTCAGTTGAAAATAAAAAGGTAAAAGTTTTTACTCTAGATAAAAATAGAGGTAAAGGATATGCTCTTAATTATGGATTACAAATAGCAATGAAAAATGCAACCATTATAGGTTTTTTAGATGGAGATTTAGGAACTACATCTAGCGAAGTTAAAAAGCTTATATATCCCATATTAAATAACGAAGCAGATGTTATAATAGCTAAGTTTCCACCGGCTACAAAAAAAGGTGGTCTAGGATTTGTAAAAAGACTAGCAAAAGAGTCTGTATTAGAAATGACAGGCAAAGATTTAGATGCTACTTTATCAGGACAAAGAATATTTAAAAAAGAAGTACTAGAAAAGTTTAAAGAAATGCCATATGGATATGGTGTAGAAGTGGGTATGACCATAGATATATTAAAATATGGATTTACTATAAAAGAAGTTTTAGTTAATATGACTCATAGTGAAACAGGTAGAAATTTAAAAGGATTTATACATAGAGGGAAACAATTTTACCATATAAAGAAGGTCTTAAGAAAAAAGAAAAAAGAATGGAGGTAGTATTAGATGAATAATTATATACTTTATGCCATTTTAATTTTAACTGGATTATTTGGTACTTATGCTGTAATACCTATGTTTAGAAACTTACTAATTGATAGTAATGTATTAAGACCTAATTATAAAAAAGATATGATACCAGTTAGCATGGGAATAGTGTTTATTCCTATGCTTATTATAAACTCTATAATATTAGCTTATTTTACAAATGATTTTAAAGATATGTTATATATATTCATATTTTTATTTGGATTAGTATCTATGTTTTTTGCAGGAATATTAGATGATATTATAGGTAATAGAGATGTAAGTGGACTGAAAGGTCATTTTAAAAGTTTACTAAATGGAAAGTTAACAACAGGTGGATTTAAAGCTTTATTTGGAGGATTCATAGGTATTGTAATATCAATAGCTATATCTAAAAATATTTATGATATAGTTATAAATACATTAATAATAGCTTTATCTACAAACTTAATGAACCTATTAGATTTAAGACCGGGAAGAGCTATAAAAGGATATTTAGTAGTATCACTAATATTATTATTTACATTAGGTGAATATATAAAAAATCTTTTATTACTAATACTTCCAAATGTAGTTGCATACTTTAATCAAGATTTAAAAGCAAAAGCGATGATGGGAGATACTGGCTCTAATGTATTAGGGATATCAATAGGAATATTATTTGTAATGGGATATTCGTTAAAGATTAGATTAATATGGTTAGCATTTTTAATCTTCATTCATATACTTACAGAAAAATACTCATTAACTAAGATAATAGAAAATAATAAGTTTTTAAATTTCATAGATAAGTTAGGAAGGTAATCTTATGATAAGTAAAAAAATAGGAAGAGTTGAATCTATAGTAGATCAAAATGGAGAATTAGATGATATAAGAGTAAAAATAAATGGAGAGATACAAAGGGCCTATAACTATCCTAAGATTACAGGACACATAAATATAGGGGATGAAGTACTTCTAAATACAACAGCTGTAGAGCTAAGTTTAGGCACAGGTGGATATCATTTTGTTATAGCTAATTTAAATAATTTAGAGTCAAACTTTACTAATGGTGGACATATAATGAAGTTAAGATATACTCCACTTCAAGTAAAGGTAGACTCAGTAGAAGAGCAAGAAAGTGCCTATCATAAAAATATAGAAGAGTTTTCAAGCCTTGAGAATATGCCAGTTGTGGTTGGAAGTTTACATAGTATGCTAACTCCTTTTGTAGCATCATATAAAAGGCTAAATCCAAAGAAAAAATTAGTATATATAATGACAGATGGAGCAGCTCTTCCTATATACTTAAGTAAAAATGTTGATACACTAAAGAAAAAAGGATTAATAGATAATACTATAACAATAGGTAGTGCATTCGGTGGAGAATATGAATGTATAAATATATATACTGCTTTAATAACGGCAAAAGAGGTTTTAAAGGCAGATGTTGTATTTGTAAGTATGGGGCCTGGGATTGCTGGTACAGGAACTAAATATGGATTTACAGGTATAGAGCAAGGACCGATACTTGATGCAGTTCAAAAGCTTGGTGGTATTCCTATATCTATACCAAGAATAAGTTTTGCAGATCAAAGAGATAGACATAAGGGAATATCTCACCATAGTATAACTGTACTTAAAGAGATAGTGAATGTAAGTGTAAATCTACCTATATGTACTTATAATGATGAACAGTTATGTTATATAAAAGAGCAGTTAAGGAATAACAAGTTAGAGTCAAAACATAATATAGTATATATCGAAAATGAAAATTCTAAAGCTGATTTAGAGTACTTTGGGTTGAAGGTAAGAAGTATGGGTAGAAATTTTGATCAAGATAAGGAATTTTTTGAGGCTGCAAGTACGGCAGCTTATTATCTAGCGGAGGTTTGTGATGATAGTAGAAGAGAAAACCATAAGTAGTGATAGGATATATACCGGAAAAGTAATAAGTTTGAAAGTTGATACTGTAGAAATAGAAAATAAAGGGTACCAAAAAAGGGAAATAGTAGAACACCAAGGGGCTGTAGCAATAGTTGCATTAACGGATGAAGATAAAGTTGTACTTATAAAGCAATTTAGAAAGCCAATAGAACAAGTTATATGGGAAATACCTGCAGGAAAACTTGAAATAGGAGAAAATCCAAAAGATTGTGCTATAAGAGAATTAAAAGAAGAAACAGGATACAGTGCTAAAAATATTAAATTAATACACAAGTTTTTTACATCAGCAGGGTTCTCAAATCAAAAGATATATATTTTTTTAGCCACAGGTCTTACTAAGGGTGAACCTGAATTTGATGAAGATGAAATCATAGAAAAATATGAAATTGATATAAATGAAGCTCGAAATATGGTAGTAAAGAATGAAATAGAAGACGCAAAAACTGCAATAGGAATTTTATTAGCTAAGGAATTAATATAAAAGGAATAACCTCCTCTTTTTGTACATACTATTTTATAAGATGTAAGAGGGGGTTATGAATTTGAGAGGAACATATAAGAAAAGTTATTTTAGGGAAATAAATAAACAATTAATAGTTATTGGACTTATATTTTTAACATCGGTAGTAATTGGCACATATTTAAATAAAATGTGGCCAGATTATCAAGGCAATATAGTAAATAGCATTAATCCTATTGTAGAGTATTATAGCTCAAAAATATCGATAAAAAATATAGTGATAGCTAATTTAAAGTCTGATATATCCTTTATGATATATATTTCTTTATCGACTTTATTGGTAGTAACATTTCCAATAACGTTGATATTATTTATAGTAAAAGGAATATCTATGGGCTATACTATAAATAGTATTATATTAGCTATGAAATTAAAAAGTGTAAAGTTTATTTTTATAACGATATTCAAAAATTTAATTATAATCTTTGGTACTATTATACTTATTTTAATTTCAATTAACTATATAAAAGAAATGGTACTTGAGTTTAAGAAAAGTAGAAATAGAAGTAAGATGATTTTTTTATTTTCAAGATATATATTAAACTCAGTAATTGTACTAGCTATAACTATTGGTTTACAAGTTTTATTAAATACTTTAATTATTAGTATTATTAAGTTCCTAGTCAGATAAAGGAGTTTACTATGGAAGTTGTAAAGGAATATATAAACTATATAAAAGATAAAAAGAAATTATCAAATAATACAGTATTATCTTATTACACTGATATAAAAAAGTATATGGATTATTTAAAATCAATAAATTTAGAAGTAAGTGATGTAGTAGAAAATGATATAATAGGGTATATAATAAGCCTAGAAAAGGATAGTGTATCTGTAGCCACAGTATCTAGAATGATATCATCAATTAAATCTTTTCATGATTATTTATTTTTAAATCATATAACAGATAATAATCCAGCAAAGACTATAAAAAAGCCTAAAGTCGAAAAACATGAAGTAGACATATTAACAGAACAAGAAATAGAAGCATTATTAAATTTTCCTAAATTAGATACACCTAAATTGATAAGAGATAAAGCCATATTCGAGGTTTTATATGGAACAGGAATAAAGGTTTCAGAATTAGTTGATATGGATATTAAGGATGTAGATTTAGAATTAGATTATATATACTGTAATATTTCTAAAAACAAAAGAGTTATACCACTTTCAGATGTAACTAAGGTATACTTAGAAAAATATATAAAAGAAGCAAGACCTAAAATAGCAGAATATACAGAAAATGCCCTATTTGTAAATTCATTAGGGCAAAGGTTTACACGACAGGGGCTTTGGAAGCTTATAAAGAAATATGCAAGTATTGCTAATATAGATAAAAATATTAATCCTAGTATGCTTAGACACTCATTTGCCATTCATTTACTAAATGAAGGTGCAAATATAGCTGTAGTTAGCAAAATATTAGGAAATGCAAACCTATCTAGTTTACAGGCATATTTAAATCATATAAATAAAAATATGAGGAGAGAAATAAAAGAAAAACATCCTAGAAAATAAACAGCTAAGGAGGAAAAATATGAACAGAATTATATGGATAGTAATTGATAGTGTTGGTGTAGGTGCATTACCTGATGCTAAGGCATTTGGAGATGAAGGTGTAAATACATTAGGTCATATAGTTAAAGAATTTAATGATATAAAAATACCTAATATGATAAAACTTGGATTAGGAAACATAGATGGAATTGACTATATAAATAATATAGACTCTCCAATAGGTTCTTTTGGTAGATGTAATGAAATATCTCAAGGAAAAGATACTACTACTGGACATTGGGAGATGACAGGATTATTAGTCGATACACCGTTTAAAACTTTTGAAGATGGATTCCCAAAAGAAATAATAGATGAGTTTGAAAGAAGAACAGGAAGAAAAGTAGTAGCTAATAAACCAGCATCGGGGACTGCTATATTAGATGAATTTGGAGAACATCAAATGAAAACTGGTGATGTAATAGTTTACACTTCAGCAGATAGTGTATTCCAAATTGCAGCTCATGAAGAGATAATTCCTTTAGAAGAACTATATGACATGTGTAAAATAGCTAGAGAAATAATGATGGGAGAATATGCAGTAGCTAGAGTCATAGCAAGACCATATGTAGGGCCATGTAAAGGACAATTTGAAAGAACTTCAAATAGAAGAGATTATTCATTAAATCCTTTTGATAAAACAGTTCTTGATAATATAAAAGAAAATGGACTTGATGTAATAGGGGTTGGTAAAATAGAAGATATATTTAATGGACAAGGTATAACTGAAGCTATGCACACTAAAGATAATATGGATGGCGTAGATCAAACTATAAATTATATTAAAAAGAATAATAAAGGACTAATATTTACTAATCTTGTTGATTTTGATTCCAAATATGGTCATAGAAGAAATATCAAGGGATACAAAGAAGCTTTAGAAGAATTTGATGCTAGAATACCTGAGATAATAGAAGCTATGAATGATAAAGATATACTTATAATAAATGCAGACCATGGTAATGATCCAGCATATAAAGGAACGGATCATACTAGAGAATATATACCTTTACTAGTGTACGGTAAAGATATAAAAGAAGGAATAAATCTGGGAACAAGAAAAAGTTTTGCAGATATAGGCGCTACTGTTGCTGATATATTAAATGTTTCTAAGACTAAAAATGGTACAAGTTTTAAAAATGAAGTAATGAAGTAATTTTGGAGGAATAAAAAATGGAAAACATATATGATAAAATACAAGAGAGTGCAAACTTTATACAAAGTAAATCTGAAGTAAAGCCTTCAATAGGTTTAATATTAGGGTCAGGACTTGGAGTATTAGCTGATGAAATACAAAACCCTGTTAAAATAAATTACAACGAAATACCTAATTTCCCAGTATCAACAGTTGAAGGACATGAAGGTTGTCTTGTATTAGGTGAATTAGAAGGTAAAATGGTAGTGGCTATGCAAGGAAGATTCCACTATTATGAAGGATATACTCAGCAAGAAATAACTTTCCCTGTAAGAGTTATGAAAGCTTTAGGTGTAAATACTATAGTTGTAACTAATGCTGCAGGTGGATCAAATACAAACTTTAAACCAGGTGATTTAATGGTTATAAAAGATCATATAAACCTAAGTGGAAATAATCCTTTAATAGGAAAAAATGATCAAAGACTTGGACCTAGATTCCCAGATATGTCTTCAGCATATACTCCTAAGTATATAAATATAGTTAAAGAATGTGCTAATAAGTTGAATATAGAGTTACAAGAAGGGGTTTATGCGTTTTTTAGTGGACCAACTTATGAAACTCCAGCGGAAGTAAAAATGGCTAGAATATTAGGTGCAGATGCAGTTGGTATGTCTACTGCTCCAGAAGTTATAGTAGCTTCTCACTCAGGAATGGAAGTTATAGGTATATCTTGTATAACTAATATGGCAGCTGGTATACTTGATCAACCACTTGACCATGAAGAGGTAATAGAAACAACAAAAAAAGTAAAATCTGAATTTTTAAGCTTAGTTAAATCAGTTGTTAACCATATATAGATATAATAATTAAGGAGAATTATTATGAGAGTTTATGATATAATCAGAAAAAAGAGAGATCAGCAAAAGTTAAGTAAAGCTGAAATTGATTTTTTCGTAGAAAAGTATTCAAAAGGTGAAATACCTGATTATCAGGCAGCAGCACTTTTAATGGCTATATATATAAATAAGATGGACAAAGAAGAAACTGTATACCTAACTGAAGCTATGATGAACTCTGGAGAAGTCATAGATTTATCAGATATTGAAGGAATAAAAGTTGATAAGCACAGTACAGGTGGAGTTGGAGATAAAACTACAATAGCTTTAGCACCATTAGTGGCAGCTTGTGGAGCGCCAGTTGCAAAAATGTCAGGAAGAGGTCTTGGTCATACTGGGGGAACTTTAGATAAGTTAGAAGCTATACCAGGATTCTCTATAGAGATGGACTCTAAAAAGTTTATAAATTCTGTAAATGAACATAAAATAGCAGTGTGTGGACAAACAGCATCAATAGCTGTTGCGGATAAAAAAATGTATGCATTAAGAGACGTTACAGCTACAGTTGATAATATATCTCTTATAGCAGCTAGTATAATGTGTAAAAAACTAGCTTCAGGAGCTAATGCTATATTATTAGATGTAAAAACTGGTGATGGTGCATTTATGAAGACCTTAGATGATTCATTTGAATTAGCAAAAGCTATGGTTGATATAGGTTGTAAAATGAACAGAGAAACTATAGGTATGATTACAGATATGGATGAACCATTAGGGTTTTCGATAGGAAACTCTCTAGAAGTTATAGAAGCTATAGAAACATTAAAAGGAAATGGTCCTAAGGATTTTGTTCTTTTATGTGAAACATTAGGTTCTTATATGTTAGTTTTAGCAAAAGTTGCGAAAGACTTTGATGAGGGTCTAAATATGATAAGAGATGCTATAACTTCAGGTAAAGCACTTGAAAAACTAAGAGTATTTATAGAAAATCAAGGTGGAGATAAGAATGTAGTTGATGATTATACGTTATTGCCACAAGCATCAAAAATAGTTCCTATAAAAGCGAATAAATCAGGATATATAAGCAAAATAGAAGCTGAGGAAGTTGGTATATCTGCTATGATTTTAGGAGCGGGTAGAGAAACTAAAGATGATATACTTGATTTATCTGCTGGTATAGTGCTAGAGAAAAAAGTTGGAGATTATGTAAATGAAGGTGACATATTAGCCTATATGCATTTAAATAAAGAAGAAAAGTTTGAACAAGCAAAAGAAAGATTTATAAATGCTTATTCAATAGTAAAAGAGAAAGTAGAACCTAAAAAGTTAATCTACGGAGTTGTAACTAAAGACGAAATTAAAAAATTATAATAATATGATTAATAAAAGCCTAACGTGTAAAAAATAACGTTAGGCTTTTAAAATTTTCAGAGTACAAAATTTATAACTTGTTCGACAAATTTATTGAATTTTTTTATGCTTAGATTTATAATATAAAGGATATAAATATATATAAGGAGTAGATAACTTTATGAATATAAATAAAAAATGGTTAGGTATAATAGGTGCTATTTCTATTATATTATTAACATCAATATCAATATTAGTATTTATATTTACACAAATGGGTCCATACGATAAAAATAATAAAAAAGATATAGTAGTTGAAATACCACAAGGGGCAACAACAAGTACTATATCAGATGTTTTATATAAAAATAAATTAATAAAAAATAAGACAATATTTAAAATATCTGTAAAATTAAGTAATCAGGCACAAAATTTTAAAGCAGGTAAATATTTATTTAATCAAACATACTCAAATAAAGAAATAATTGATGATATATCATCTGGTAAAATATATAATGATGGAATAAAAATAACTATTCCAGAGGGATCTACTTCTAGAGAAATTGTTTCAATTCTTGTTGGAAAAAAATTAGGTAATGAAGAATCTTATGAAACATTAATATCAAATCCTAAGGAATTTTAT
>CALFLM010000061.1 GCA_937880075.1 uncultured Romboutsia sp.
ATTAGCAAATCTTATTGCAACTGAAACTGAAAGCATAGATAATATAGATAGATTTTTAACTTTAGATGGTTTGAGATTTATATACGATAAAAATAAAGAATAGCAGTAAGGAATTGGGTGTCAAACTCAGTTCCTTTTTGTGATAATGGGTGAAGTTTTGGATATATATATATAATAAATTTCAATAATAAGAAGGAGACGGAAATGAAAATAGGAAATGTTGAATTAAAAAATAAAGTGTTTTTATCACCAATGGCAGGTGTTACAGACCTACCTTTTAGATTAATATGCAAAGAACAAGATTGCGGAATGCTTTATACAGAAATGGTTAATTCCAAAGCGTTATGTTACGATGATCAAAACACTAAAAAAATGTTGAAAATAGAAAATGAAGAACATCCAGTAGCAATACAAATATTTGGATCAGATCCAGAGTTTATGGGTGGAGCTGCTAGAATATTAAATGAATATCCAAATGAAATACTGGACATAAATATGGGATGTCCAGCTCCTAAACTACTTAAAAATCCTAAGTTAGCATCAGAAGTATTAAAGTCTGTTGTTAATAACTCTGAAAAGCCAGTTACTTTAAAAATAAGAAAAGGATGGGATGATACTTGTATAAATGCAGTAGAAATAGCAAAAATAGCTGAAGATGCAGGTATAAGTGCGATAGCTATACATGGTAGAACAAGAGAGCAATATTACTCAGGTAAAGCAGACTGGGATATAATAGGAGAAGTAAAGGAAAATGTAAGTATACCAGTTATAGGTAATGGTGATGTATTTAGTGTGGAAGATGCTATAAATATGTTAGAAAAAACTAAGTGTGATGCTATAATGATAGGTAGAGGTGCCCAAGGTAATCCATGGATATTTAAAAGAATTAATCATTATATGCAAACAGGAGAAATATTACCAGAACCTACATTAGAAGAAAAAATAAATACAGCTAAAAAACATTTAGGTTTAGCAGTACAAGAACATGGAGAATATATAGCGGTAAGGGAAATGAGAAAACATCTTGCGTGGTATATAAAAGGCCTTAAAAACTCAGCTAGAATAAGAGATGAAATAAACAAGATAGAATCTTATGAAGAAGTAGTAGCTAAGCTAGATGCATATATGGAGGATTGCTTGACATTAGTATAATAGTGACTTATAATATAGCGCATAAATTAAAACAATAAGCAATAAATATTAAAATAAAGTTGGGAGAAATCCCAAGTATATAAAGAAGGAGTTGTAGGGGTTATGGAAGATAAGAAAGAAATACTGTTAACTCAAGAAGGATACCAAAAGTTGGAAGATGAAGTAGAGTTTTTAAAAACTGTAAGAAGAAAAGAAGTTGCTGACAGAATAAAGGTAGCAATATCATTTGGAGATATATCAGAAAATGCTGAGTATGATGAAGCTAAAAATGAGCAAGCTCAAGTAGAAGAAAGAATAATGAAATTAGAAAATATGATAAGAAGAGCAGTTATCATAGATGAATCTAGTATAGATGTTAATGTTGTTACTATAGGATCTATAGTTAAAGTTAAGGATCTTGAATTTGAACAAGATGATGAGTATACAATAGTAGGATCTGCAGAAGCTGATCCATATGA
Organism: uncultured Romboutsia sp.; assembly: GCA_937880075.1. GTDB lineage: Bacteria > Bacillota > Clostridia > Peptostreptococcales > Peptostreptococcaceae > Romboutsia. Next base: position 1,611 of record CALFLM010000061.1, read on the forward strand.
TGGAAAAATATCAAATGAGTCTCCAGTTGGAAAAGCTCTTTTAGGTAGACGTACAGGAGATATAGTAGAAGTTCAAGTTCCAGATGGAACAGCGAAGTTCGAAATATTAGAAATAAGAAGATAAACTAGGAGGGAAACAAATGAATAATAATCAATTACAAGAAGATCTTAGTGAAGTACTTCAAGTAAGAAGAGACAAATTAGCTAAGCTACAAGAAATGGGTAGAAATCCATTTGATCAAAGTAGATATGATAGAAATAGTAATTCTATTGAAATCAAAAATGATTTTGAAAACTTTGAAGGAAAAGTTGTTAAAATAGCTGGTCGTATAATGAGTAAGAGAATCCAAGGTAAAGCAGGATTTATAGATGTACAAGATCATGAAGGTAGAATTCAATGTTATGTTAGACTAGATAGAATAGGCGAAGAAGAATATGCTGTTTTCTCTACATATGATATAG
>CALFLM010000062.1 GCA_937880075.1 uncultured Romboutsia sp.
TTATATGATACGAGAATATCCAACCATTATTATAGATTTAGTTAAAAGTATGGGATATATACAATAAAGTGCACATTAGTAAAAAGTAAATCATCCTAAAATGATTAGTTGATTTTTATTAGAAAATTGTATGATAAAAAGAAGATATAGAGGTATATCTTCTTTTTATATATTAAGGGATTATAAATTATATGGTTTGTGGAATAAATTATAATCCAAACTGCTAATGATTTTAGTACGGATATATTTTTGGTGATATGAGCAAAGCGAATTTTTTATTTAATAAATATATTTTTATATTCACAAAATAATTATAAAAACATATTTTAAGTATAAGTTAAATAAAAAATATATTGAGAGGTGATATAATGAGCTGTTGTTCATATACAATAGGAACTATTGTAGACATAAGTGATAGTATGAATGAGCAGTACAAATTTATAACAATAGCTAAAATACCTGATGATATATATACTTATACAAGGTTAGTATATAGCGAAGAAACTATAATATTAGATCAGGAATATAATGAAATAAGTATTGATGATTTAAATATAGGAGATACTGTTGTTGCATTTCATTCTAATATAATGACAATGAGCATACCGCCTCAAACATCAGTATTTATTATAGAAGTAAAATAAAACTGTAGGAAATCCTACAGTTTTTATTATTTTTAAGTAAGTTGTAAAAGTATTATAATTTACATAAATATTTTTATTGAACTTTTTTACTAAATCCTTCACCTAAAACCTCATGAGCATCATTAATTATAATAAATGCCATAGGGTCTATGTCGTTTACTAATCTTTTTAAATGAACTTCTTCGCGTCTAGAAACTACAACTAATAAAACGTCTTTTTTTATGTTAGTGTATCCACCACGTCCTTCTAAAAATGTAACCCCTCTTTCTAAATCTTTAATAATAGCTTTAGATAATTCATCAAACTTATCAGTAACTATTATGAAAGATTTTGAAAAGTCAAATCCTTCGACAATAGTATCAGATATTTTTATAGTAATATAAAGTGAAATAGTAGCGTATAATGCAGTTTCTATATTTCTAGATACAAGGCCAGAAAGAACAATAACAATACCATCTATTATAAATAAAAATGTAGATATACTTATAAATGGGAATATTTTATTTAAAATAAGACAAGTAAGTTCAGATCCACCTGTTGATGCATCTACTCTAAATAACATACCAAGGCTAATACCAACTACTATACCACCTGCTATAGCTGATAATAAAACATCGCTTGTTGTATTGTAAGTTGTTAAATTTTCTGTAACTTTTAAAAAAAATGTTAGTAGCAAAATACCTATCAAAGTCTTTATAGCATCTTTTTTTCCTAAAACTTTAATACCAATTATAAATAAGGGGATATTAAAAGCTAAATTTATAAACCAAAGTGGAGTGTTAAATAAGCTTTTAAAGACTATAGCAAGACCTGTTAATCCACCTGAGGCAATTGTATAAGGCTCTAAAAACATATTAAGTCCAACAGCCATTATAAAACATCCAAGGGATAATATCACCATGTCAAATATATATGAAATATAATTATTTTTAATAGTATCACTTCCTTATCATAAGACTTTATATTAGAGTATTTACTAATTTAGTTTAGACAATACATAGTAATACTATTTATGAAATTTTATTATTTAATTAAGATATAAATATAAAGGTTATAATCACAAATATACACATAATTTCATAAAATACTGTAAAATAAACAAAAAGAAGGTAGGTATGTGTGAAGTTAAATAAATTTAGTTTAAAAAAGAAAAATACAATAACATGATAGGATATGTATTTAATTATTATTTATCTTATGATTGTAACAGGTAAAATGATTTAGATTATACGTATTTATATACAGAATTATTAGATTTATCAATGAAAATAATATAGAAAGTCCAACTAATAATTTAATGTAATTAAAAAATATTAAATACAAGCACTATTTACATAAGAAAACGATATGATATATTAAAAAGATTAGGGAGTGAAGGTATGGACAGGAACAATCACGAAAATAATAAAGCTAGACAAAATTTACATGAACATGCACAAAATATTAGTGAAAAGTATATAAAAAAAATTGATGAAATGAGAAGTTCTAAAGAGAGAATGACATTTAAAAGTAGTGTAAGATATTTATGGTCGTTGATTGTTTTAGGAATAAATTGGATGGTTTATAAAAAAGTATTTATTGTATTATTAACAGCAATAATATTGGTTGTAACACTAGTATGGTCGCCACCAATAGGACTTATACTTTGCTTAATTACCCCTATATTTTTAGGAATGCATGGTAAGTATTTTTACTTTAATATTAAAGATAAGTATCAAAATATTGAAAATGCTGAAAAGCAAAGATTTTTAATTCCTTCATCTTTATTAATTATATGGATATTAATTATATTTGTATTTATACTTTTAATAATTTCATTTATAGAAAATTTAATTTAAATATTTGAAGTAATAGGGCATTTTATAGCCCTTTATTTTTTAGGTAAGTATATCAAAACATATTAAATTAACTCACAGTGATAGTTAAATATAATTATTAAAAATACTAGAGTCTAACGAGATATATTTTGATAGTTAAAAACTTTATATAGTAATTTCAATATGCATATCAAAATAATTACATATTAAATTAAAAATACACTATTGTTGTTTAAATATTAAAAAATGGTGTATATAATAAATAACAAAATATTTAGATAACTAGTAGGAGGTTTAATTATGATAAAATTATGTTCAATGTGTTCAGGAATGAGCGTAGAAGATTTAAAAGCTGCTTTATTAGGTAGAGAAATAGAGGATACTTGTATAGGTGAATGTGGATCTGAATTCACAGCTTATGTAGGAGATGACTTAATAACAGCATCATCACAAGAAGATTTTATAGAACAATGTAAATAATAATTTTTTACTTATTTAAAATAAAGGTTTATAAAACTATTCAAGCACAGTATTTATTAAAAATATAAATTATTACATAAATGAGAGCTGTTGATTATTTAATCAATGGCTTTATTTTTTATATAAGGAGATATAATTAAAATAAAATATAATTTTAAAAGTGTAAATATTTATAGAGTTTATATTTTGAAAAATACATTAAATATCGAATTATATACATAATAATATTGACAATGTTCAGTATAAAGTGATAGAATACATATATAAAATTAGTAAATATGTAAAATCTTTGTATATCATGACTAGAAAGGGGAACGACATAATGAATAAAAAATATCAGTACATACTATTCTTACCATGTATCGTACTTATATCGTACTTTATGATAATTCCATTATTAGGAACGATACTACCGACATTTACAGATGTATCTAATGGAATGTTTAGTGCATATACGGAATTTTTTAAAGACGAATATATGATGAGTATATTATATAGAACTATAAAGATATCATTAATATCATCAATAATATGTATGTTAATCGGAGTGCCAGTATCTTATTACATATCAAGAACATCTAAAAAATTAAGAGGGTTATTTATAGCTTTAACAGTATTTCCTATCTTAACTAACTCAGTTGTTCGTTCATTTGCATGGATGAGTATATTAGGAAAAAATGGTGTTATAAACACTTTACTTATGAAGTTAAATTTAATCACAGAGCCATTATCACTTTTATATACTGAAGGTGCCATAATAGTTGGTACTGTGTATATATTCTTACCGCTTATGATTATCTCACTTGTTGGAGTAATGGAAAATGTTGAAAATGATCTATTAGAAGCAGCAGAAAGCTTAGGAGCTAATAAAATAGTTGCATTTTTCAAGGTTATATTCCCATTAAGTTTACCTGGATTAATAGTTGGAACAGTATTAGTATTTACAGGTGCATTAACTGCATATACAACTCCACAATTATTAGGTGGAAATAAAAATACTGTACTAGCAACACTTATATATCAAAAGACTATGACATTAGGTGATTGGCAAGGTGCAGCAGTAGTTGCTACTATAATGATACTAGTTACATTAATAGTTGTAAAAACAATAAACTTCTTAGCATCAAGACTAGACAAGAGAGGTGTTTCTTAAAATGAAGAAAAGTAAATTTCTAACAGCATTCGTTGTTTTAGTATATATATTCTTATTTGCACCACTAGTTATAATAGCAATGACTAGTATAGGAACTGAAAATTATATAGCATTTCCACCAAAGGGATTTAGCTTACAGTGGTTTATGAATGTATTTACTTCAGAATCTTTTATGAATAGCATGATTACAAGTTTAGGGATATCTACTATAGCTACTGTAATAGCTTTAATTATAGGTATGCCAGCAGCTTATGGATTAAGTAGATTTGATTTTAAGGGGAAAAGTTTACTTAAGAACTTTTTCTTCTCACCGCTTATGATACCAGCAATAGTAGTTGGATTCTCGTTATTCCAATTCTTATTAGTAAAGTTAAACCTTACAGTAACTTCAAGTTTACTTATAGGACATATTTTAGTGATTATTCCTTATATTATAAGGGTTGTAGGATCTAGTCTAGAAGTATTTGACTATGCAATAGAAGAAGCTGCAATGAGTTTAGGATGTAAAAAATCACAAACATTTTTCAAAGTTGTACTTCCAAATATAACATCGGGAGTTATGGCAGCATTTATGTTAGCATTTATAAACTCATTTAATAACGTACCAGTTTCAATGTTTTTAACAGGACCAGGTGTAAGTACATTACCTATAACAATGATGAACTATGTTGAATATAATTATGACCCAACAGTATCAGCTTTATCAGTAATATTAATGATTTTAACTATAGGTATAATGTACATTTTAGAAAAGACATTAGGACTTAGTAAATTTTCAGCATAAGTTTAAGCAAAACCTTGGAGGAATATAAAATGGATTTAATAAAATTACAAAATATAAATGTATCATACGATAAAAAAACTAATATACTAGAGAATTTAAACTTAAATATAAAAAAGGGAGAGCTTGTTTCACTTTTAGGTCCAAGTGGATGCGGTAAAACTACTACATTAAGAGTTGTTGCAGGATTTATAGAGCCAACAGCAGGACATTTTTACTTAGGAGACAAGGATTATACAAAAATACCAGTGCATAATAGAAACTTCGGTTTAGTTTTCCAAAGTTATGCCCTATTTCCTCACTTAACAGTTGAAGAAAACGTGGCATTTGGTCTTAAGATGAAAAAGGTTGCTAAAGAAGAAATAAATAAAAAGGTAAGTGAAATGTTAGAAGTTGTTGATATGTCTCATTTAGCAAAGAGATATCCTAAGGAATTATCAGGTGGGCAGAGACAAAGGGTTGCTATAGCTAGAGCATTAGTTATAGAGCCAAGCTTATTGTTACTTGATGAACCACTTAGTAACTTAGATGCAAAGTTAAGACTTAAAATGAGAGTTGAAATAAGAAAACTTCAACAAAAATTAGGTATAACAACTTTATTTGTTACTCATGATCAAGAGGAATGTTTCTCAATATCTGATAAAGTAGCAGTACTAAATAAAGGTGTTATAGAACAATTTGATACTCCAGAAAATATATATTCAAACCCAGCTACTGAATTTGTTGCAAGATTTGTTGGATTTGAAAACTTTATAGACTTAAAGAAAACATCTAAAAATTCATACTCTAGTGAAAATAATATAGAATTTAAGGTTGATAGAGCTAAGGATAAAGATATAGTTAAAGCTACTATAAGACCTGATGATATAAAAATAGTAGATGAAGATAGTGAAAATACAATAGATGGAACAGTTGAGATAAGAACTTTCTTAGGAAAGGCATATCAATATGATGTAAAAACATCTATAGGAAATTTAATAGTAAATAGTGAAAATAGTGTGGTTTATGAAAAAGGTAATAAAGTAAAACTTCAATTACCATCAAATAAAATTGTTATATTATAAAGTGGAGGGAAATGACAGATGAATAAGAAAATTTTATCATTAGTATTAACAGGAGTTTTGTCAACATCACTTTTAGTAGGATGTAAAGCTACAGATAACTCAGCAGGGTCTGACAAGCTTGTAATTTCAACTTGGGGATTAAATGAAGATGTATTAAAGAAAGAAGTATTTGAACCTTTTGCTAAAGAACATGGAGTAGAAGTAGTTTTAGAAGTTGGAAACAACTCTGATAGATTAACTAAAATGAAGAATAATCCAAACTCAAATATAGATATAACTTATTTAGCGGAATCATTCTCAGAGCAAGGAGTAGAAGCAGGTATATTTGAAAAATTAGATTACTCTAAAATACCAAATGCTGAGAAAATAAATGAAAAAGCTAAGTATACAGTAGAAAATGGATATGGACCAGCTTACACTTTAAACAGTATAGGTATAGTAGTTGATCCAACTAGCAATATAGAAATAAATTCTTGGGAAGATTTATGGAAACCTGAATTAAAAGGTAAAATAGCAATACCAGATATAACTACTACAAATGGAGCTGCAGTAGTTGATATAGCTGCAACTAAAGCTGGTGTTGATATAAGTGAAGATAAGGGAGAAGCTGCATTTAAAGAGTTAGAGAAGTTAAAGCCAAATGTTGTAAAAACTTACAGCAAATCATCTGATTTAGCTAACATGTTCTCAAGTGGAGAAATAGTAGCCGCTATAGCATCAGATTTTGCCTTTGAAACTATACAAAAGGCTAAGCCAGAAGTTATAAATGTTATACCTGAATCAGGAACTTACTTAAACTTCAATACTATAAATATAAATGCAAACTCTAAAAATAAAGATTTAGCTTATGAATTTATAAACTATGTATTAAGTGATGAAGTACAAGAAAGAGCTGCAAAAACATTAAATGATGCTCCAATAAATACAGGTGTTAAATTAAGTGAAGAGGATGCGAAAAACTTAGCTTACGGAGATATAGTTAAGAATGCTAAAACTATAGATTATAAAGTTGTAAATCCTTTAATGAATGATTGGATAAACAAGTGGAATAGAGTAATGAATTAAGGAATAAATGTTAATTAAAATTTACATATATTTAAAGATTAGGGCTATATCAAAAGTAATTTTGGATAGCCCTTTTACATAATGGAGGATAATATGAATAGTAAAGCTACGGTGATAAAAAATGTAAATATACTTACTATGAATCAAAATAAAGATATCATAGAAAATGGTATGGTTATATATAAAGATGATAAAATAATTTATGTTGGGTGTGAAAAAGAATTTGATGAAGATGTAAATTTAATAGATGGTGAAGATGCTATATTAATGCCAGGTATGATAAACTGTCATACTCATGCATCAATGGTTCCATTTAGAAGTTTAGCAGATGATTATAAGGATAGATTAAAAAGATACTTATTCCCACTAGAACAAAAGTTAGTGGATAAAGAGTTAACCTATATAGGAGCAAAATATGCAATATCTGAAATGTTATTAGGAGGAGTAACTACATTTTGTGATATGTACTATTTTGAAGATGAAGTTGCAAAGGCAGCTAAAGAACTTAATATGAGAGGTATTGTATGTGAAACTATAGTTGATTTTCCAGCTCCTGATTCAGATAAGCCTTACGGAGGAATTGATTATGCTAAAGACTTTATCAAAAAATGGAAAGATGATGACTTAATAACCCCAGGAGTAGCCCCACATGCGATTTATACTAATAGTGATGAATCACTAAAATCAGCATATAATTTATCTAAAAAGTACAAAGTTCCTTTAACTATGCATGTAGCTGAAATGGATTATGAAGTTTCTATTTATAAGGAAAAATATAATTTAACTCCAGTTGGATATTTAGACAAATTAGGCATTTTAGATCAGAGTTTTATATCAGCTCATACAATTTTAGTTGATGATGAAGACATAAATATATTAAAAGAAAAGAATGTAAAAGTATCCCATAATATCTCTGCAAACTCTAAAGGAGCAAAGGGAGTTTGTCCTATATTAAAAATGAAAGAAAATAATATAGATATAGGGCTTGGAACAGATGGACCAATGAGTTCAAATACATTAGATATAATAAGTCAAATGTCTCAAGTTGGGAAAGTACATAAGTTAATTAATAATGATAGGACACTTCTTCCATCAGATGAAATAGTTGAGATGGCAACAATGGGTGGAGCTAGGGTTTTAGGTTTAGATAAAATAGTTGGATCTATAGAAGTTGGTAAAAAGGCAGATTTAGTTTTAATTGAAACAAAATCTGTAAATATGCAACCTATATATGATTATTATGCTACTATCGTTTATTCTTCAAATCCTTCAAATGTACATACTGTAATAGTAGATGGTAAAGTTGTTGTGAGAAATAAGGAGCTAGTAAGTGGAGATTTTTTAAAAATAAGAAAAGATTTATTAGGATTAAAAGATAGAATAAATGAAGTAGCTAAAAATTTATAAAATTGATTAAGAAAGATATTATATGGGTAAGATATTGATTAAGACTTTTAATAGCCTAAAAAAACGATATCAGTTAAGAAATAAGTCAACAACATGTTTTAAGTTTATAAAAAAGGATTATACTTATAAAAATGTAGGTATAATCCTTTTTTATCTAATTTTAAAAAATATTAAAAATAAAAAGATTTCTCAATTAATATGGACAAAGATAGATATTTAAAATTTAATACACATATATGATGCTAAAAAAATAATGTTAAAAAATGATATTTTATTGTTAATGTAAAAGGTTTTCTAAGAAGCTTAAAATAAAATAATTTTGTAAAACAGCAATAAAACTTATTATAAAAATATAAATATATTGTAATTTATTGGAAATAGTGACATAATTATAATAATAATTAATCGAATTTTATAAAATATAAAGGGATGTGATAGGATGAAAGTAGAAAATGTAGCAGTTTTAGGTGCTGGAAATGGGGGTATAACGGCAGCAGCAGATTTATCGGCAAGAGGGTTTAAAGTTAATCTATATCAAATGCCAGAATATGCAAGAAGTTTAGAGATAATAAAGGAAAAAGGAGAAATTCTTTTACAGGAGCCAACAGGAGATACTATTTGTAAAATAAATTTAGCAACAACTGATATAAAAAAAGCTATAGAAGGTTGCCAGGTAATAATGCTTACTATACCAGGGTTTGCAATTGAATCTTATGCTAAACTTTTGGCTAATATAGTTAATGAAGATCAAATAATATTATTAAATGGTGCAGCATCTATGGGATGTGTTAGATTTATAAATACAGCAAAAAAATTAGGAATAAATAAAAATTTTAAAATAGCAGAAACTAATTCACTTACATACGGAACAAGAGCTTTTCCAAAAGAGGCAAGAGTTGAGTTGTCATTAAGAGTAAAAAAGATATTCTTAGCAGCATATCCTGCCAAAGATACAAAAGAAATATTAGATGCATGTAAGCAAATATATGATTGCTTTGTAGAAGCTAAAAACATATGGCATGTAACTTTAGAAAATGGAAATCCTGAAGTTCATCCAGGTCCATGCTTGTTAAATGCAGGAAGAATTGATTATTCAAAAGGAGAGTTTTGGCTATATAAAGAAGGTATAACAGAACATACAATAAAGGTATTAGAAGCTATAGAAAAAGAAAGAATGGAACTTGGTAAAGCATTTGGTTTTGAACTTGAGGATGCAGTTACTTCAAGGGTAAGAAGAGGATATTTTAAAGATGAAGATAAAACTTTACAGGAGTTATTTAATACTAGTGAAGTGTTTACAGCGATAAAAGGTCCTGTAAGTGTTACATCTCGTTACTTTACAGAAGATATTTCAACTGGACTTGTGCTATGGTCAAGTCTTGGTAAAGCTTTAGGCATACCTACTCCAAATATAGATGCAGTTATAGTTTTAGCAGGATCACTTCTTGATACTGATTTTTATAAAGAAGGATTAACTTTAGATAAGTTAGGATTTAAAGGATTAAATAAAGATGAATTAGAAAAGAGCGTTTAAAATAGACAATAGCTATAAATAAAAAATACAATATAGAAAAAATCTATTATACATATATTGAAATTTAAAATATAATTATAAAGTCAATATGCAACTATATATACATAAAGGAGAATTAAATGGTAAAGAAGTTAGGTAAAAAAGCTTCATTACTGTCTGTATTAGTTTTAACTATGGCTTTATTTGGAGGATGCAGTAATGAAAAGGAAAACAAAGAAGTAGCAGATACAGAAATAAAAACTATAGCTACAAAAGAATTACAAGATAAGTTATTAGACGATTCTTGGGTTTTAGTAGATACCCGTATAAATGATGCTTTTAATGGATGGAAGTTAGATAACGTTGAAAGAGGAGGGCATATAAAAGGTGCAGTAGATTTTTCAGCTAACTGGCTAACTGTTGATTCTAAGGACAAAGAAAAAATTTTAGATAAGGCATTAGAAACTAAAGGTATAGAAAAAGATAAAAATATTGTTTTATATGATGCAAATGAAAAAGATGCAAAATCAGTAGCAAACTATTTAAGTCAAAAAGGTTACAAAAATTTATATACATATAATATAACTGATTGGGCTAAGGATGAAAGCTTACCAATGGAAAGTTATGAAAATTATGAAATGTTAGTACCAGCAACTATAGTTAATGATATTTTAGATGGTAAAAAACCTGAAACATTTGAAAACTCAAAAAATATAAAGATTGTTGAAGCAAGTTGGGGAGAAGAATCTGAAGCATATTCTAAGGGACATATTCCAACTAGCGTTCATATAAATACAGATACAATAGAACCACCACCAATGTGGGCTTTAGCAAGTGATAAAGAGTTAGCTAAGTTTGCTAATGATTATGGATTTAAAAAGGATGATACTGTAATAGTAACAGGTCCTGATGTAATGGCTTCAAACAGAGTTGCAGTAGTGCTTCGTTACATTGGTATAAATGATGTAAGGGTATTAAATGGTGGAAATGACGCTTGGACAAGTGCTGGATATGAACTTGAAACAAAGAGCAATAAGCCAGTAGCTGGAAATGATTTTGGCGCAACAATACCGGCAAATCCTAATTTAATAGATACACAAGCTGAATTAAAAAAGATGTTAAAAGATTCTAATAATGTATTAGTAGATAATCGTAGCTGGGATGAGTATATAGGTAAAATTAGTGGATATAGTTACCATGATAAAAAAGGACGTATCCCAGGTGCTGTATATGGTTATGCAGGAACTAGTGCTACAACTTTAGAAGACTATAGAAATATAGATAACACTATGAGAAATGCAGATGAAATAAAAGCTTTATGGAAAGATGCAGGAATTGATACTAATAAGCATTTAATATTCATGTGTGGTAGTGGATGGAGAGCTGCAGAAGTTTTAACTTATGCTAATGTTATGGGATTTGATAATACTTCATTATACAGTGATGGATGGATTGGATGGAGTAATGATACTTCTAACCCTGCAGAAACAGGAGAACCAAAATAATGAAAAATAAGTTATGGGTTAAGATATTATATATATTAACTCTTATAACTCAAGTTGGTATAGTTATAGGAACTTTGGTGATTGAGTATTTAACTAATAAAAAAGCTGGTGTTATGCATCATGTTTATTACAAAAGATACCAATTTGAAAATAGTATTTTCTCAGAAAGTAATATAAGTACTCAAAAGATTATATTGATTATTTTTATAGCTATATTTTTAGTTTTAGCTATTATGGCATTAAGAAGTAAACGAAATAGCTTTGTTAAGATTCAATCGATATTAACTTTATTAATTAGTTTGATATTATATATAGTTATGAATAGTAGTTACTTTATAAATATGCTGGCATATCATTATTTTATTATGGCTTTTGCCTTAGTACTTATGATACAGGTTTTAGTATTATTTATAAGTTGGTTAATAGATAAAAATTTTAATGAATAAAAATAACCCCGTCAAAAATATGACGGGGTTATTTTATAGATTTTATATATTTGAAAAATCAAGAAAATACAAATTATGGTAAATATTTGTTTGGATTTTCTATAACTAAAACTGATTAGCCTAAGTAGCAAAATACGACATGGGTTTTATTTTATACTATTTAATATAGATTAAGTTAAAAATATATTTGAATAATAGCCTTTTGTAAAAGTAACTTTTTTTATAAATTGTATAAGATATATAGCTATAAAAGATATAGCAATAGCCTTATTATTACTCTCAAAGAGGTAAGGTACATAATTAATTAAAGTTAAATAAGAAATACATACAAATATAGTAAAATTAAGTTCAAATAAAATATTAACTATTTTGCCAAGAAATCTTTCTTTAAATTTATATCTAGGTTTAAATAGACACATAGTAGTTAT
>CALFLM010000063.1 GCA_937880075.1 uncultured Romboutsia sp.
ATGGATAGAAATTGAAATCTCCATCTATGGATCCTTTGGTATTCTTATTATCTGTAGCCCAATTGAAATAAGCAACATAATCATTACCAGTCTTTACTTCCCTATTTGGATTAGCCATGTGATTAGTAGTATAGAAATAACAAGTTGTATTGTTACCTGTAAATTCGGCACCATTAGGGTGTGGAATAGGTTGGGATACATTACCAGAATTTGTTAATCCAACAATAACCCATCCTGAATCATCATAAGAATGTCCTCTTGTATTGTAATTGTAATTTCCACTATTTGAAGTAAAATTATTTCCGTAATCTGCCATAATGTAATTTAAATTCTTTCTATTTAGAAGTTACTGTCTTACCATCAGTTGATCCTTTATATTTTAAAGAATCTTTCTTGTAGAACAAATCTATATGAACATCTGTTCTCCAATTGTTAGTTCTGTTTTTTCGACCTATCTGAAATTTTTCTGCTGATTCAGAATTTGCTTGATATTTAGCCCAATATTCATCAGATCTTCTCTTTGTATTTGCATCTATACCACTATCTTCATTATGAGTAGCTGTAGTATTTGTTGGTACATCAGAAAAATTGATACATTCATATTTCTGAACAGTATTTTCACTGTTGTTAGCATATTCATCATTTGGTAAATCCGTCCATATAGGAATTCTAACAAATTTGAATGCTTTATTACCATGAACTGTTGCAGTAGATGTAGATATGTTATATCTGTTGTTTGTAGATTCACCTTCTGGTCTACCGTTTACATTTCCTGGTTTAGTAGAATAATTGAGTAAAGTAGCGGTTAAGTATTTGTTGATGTCATTAGGTACTATAGAAGTGATTCCTCTAGATACAAGCTTAGCTCCTATAGTACCACCTATATTTGGATCTGACTCAACGCCATTCCACCATATTGTCTTACCACCATTAGGGCTTATTCCAAATTCTATGTAAAGCAATATTTCTCTTCTTTTTACATCCCAATTTGAATACCAATGTTCCATTACATTTGCATTAGATGGTGGATTATCATAATCTATATAATCCAAATTTATAAACTTCAAGTGGGTATAATAGAAAAGGTTAGGTTTTTGCCAAACTTTCAACAAAGTGAATTCTTTAGGTAAGTTAGCATCAGGTAAAGAACGTTGATTTTCTTCATTTATAAATGGAACTTTTCTTGGATGATCCAGTTTAATTGTTCCAAAAGATGATGAAGGTTCAAAATATTCCCATCCCAAAGCTTCATTAGAAAAACCTATTAATCTTACTTCAGTATAAGCTACTTCATGTGTATTGTTAGGACCTATAGAAAAAGAAACAGTATAGTCAGTAGCAGAATTGTTATCTGGTTGATTTTGCCAATTATTAGACGATGAAGAAACTGAAGAACGTACTATATCAAGGAAATGATATTGAATATAAGTACTTCCTTCTATATTATTTTGGGGATAAACTGTATTGTGATTTACACCTGTTGAAGAATTAGAAATACCTGTAAATAAAAATTTACCTTCATTAAATACTATATTGTTATCTGATTTAGTATATTGGTAAGATGCAAGGATAGGACCAAACTTCCAAGTATAAGACAACTCTCTTGCCTTCAAGTCAAAAGAGCCTGTTCCACCCGCAGGTTCTATTTCAAATACTTTGCTAGGATCAAAATCAAAAGTAGATTGTTTGTTTGGATAAGCTGAAGTAACAGATCCTTTACCTATACTGAAGTCTCCTTGTAAACCACCATCATTAGGATCAGGAACAAATTGCAGGGTGTTAGCAGAACCACTGAATACCAAGTTAGACCAGTCCCAAGAAGTACCCCTGAATACAAAAGATCCAAGCTTACTATTTGTTACTATCTTTGGTAAGGCTTTGCTATCACCCTGAAATACATGTCCACTTTGAAGTATTACTGGCATTTGATTTTGAAGTTCAATGTTTAGTTATATAAAAATTGAACTTGAAAGAAATTAATCACGAATTGTGACTTTATAATTACTTCCACTCATTGGAGAACATGAAATAACTTTAGCTCTATACCTTCTATTCATATTTATATATCTATAAATTCTTTTAGTTAATGAGGGCTGTGAATTTTTATCAACTGTAAAATAAACAGAATCAATAAAAGTAGTTGGATTATCTGCCGTTATCTGCACCACTACATCTAATTTATCATTTCCAAGATATTTATTATTTCCGAATGCTAAATATACTATTATAAAAGTTTCTTCTTGGTGCCCAATACCAGCTGTTAAAAAAATTTCTTTAATTGATCTTTTAAAATAAAATGTTTTTCTTACACCTCCATACATTGTATAACAATACAATCCCGTTGGGGTATTTGAATCTTCATATTCTGGGGCAGGTGTTACAGTGTAATTTCCATTAGAATCAGGAGTAGTTATTTTACCAAGTATACCCATAGAAGACCAATTTGGAGATGATGGTGAACTCCATAAATTTGATTCATATTTATTTACACTACCACTTTTGGTATAGCATCTTGCTGTAGCCATGTAATTTTATAAATAATGCTTAAGGGAATTTCCGAAATTAGGGAAGTTCCCTCTATTCTACATAACTCTTCATGTTGCACTTTTATAGAATATAAAATTACAACGAGTCAGTAGCGATTCATTGATTTGTAGCTATATAAAAATAAATATGAAGCATACTATGTACACTATTTAATATATTAAAGGTAGATTAAAATAATTTTGAATTTTCTAATATTTGTTCTATATTTTAAATGTAAAAAATTTAAGATATATCTATGATATACAAGATGATTGAAGATGACAAATGGGAGTATCGTACACAAATTGTAACGGTGCATGATATTACTTATGACCAAGTAGATAGTAAGTTAGATGGTGTTGATGGGTGGGAAGCATTTAGTGTAGAACACATGTATGATGATAAGTTTGTAGTATTTTTGAAAAGAAAATACAAAGAAGTAGAGAAGTAAAAATTATGGCATATCGTAATAATAATCCAGTTTTCATATACCCAAAGAATCCAAAAAATCGAAATTGGCTAACTAATTATGCAGGTATTGTTGACGCGGATTGGAAAGAAAAATGTTGTACTCCTATCATATTTCTTGATATTGATGGAGTATTGAATAGTAGTGATTGGGCAGAAGAATTGTACAAGAATCCAAATCCTAATTATAATAATTTGTGTGATCCAAAAGCGGTTGATATATTAATTGAATTTTTGCAATCAACAGGTTTTATGTTGGTATTATCATCATCTTGGAGAAGGTCTGGTAATATCTATGAAACATTCAAATCTTTAGATAGTATACCATATTTGAATAAGATATCTCCTTATATCATAGGGCAAACTTGCAGATTGAATTCAGGTAGAACAAATGGTAAGCGTTGGTGTCGTGGTGATGAAATCAAAGTATGGGTTGATGAGTTCAAACCTTCTTATTATATGATTGTTGATGATGATACAGATATGTTGATAGAGCAATTTCCAAGACTTATACAAACAGATCCAGAACATGGATTGACCTATGATGATTTAATTAAATTGAAATGTCATTTTTTGAAGATTCAACACAAGAAGGAAGCTTGGAAAGAGAAATTTGACTTTTGGTGACAGAATATTGATGTATAACTATACTACGAAATCCTATGAGTGATAAGCCAATACGAAATTTTGCAATAATTTTCTTTGCATCTTTGTTCTTATATTTAGGGTATACCAGATGTATCATAGGTACCCAAACCAAATATACTTATGATCCTTATGTTGGTGAAATTCCTGTACATAAGATGTTGACCACATTTGAAGTAACTTATAAAGATGGAACAAAGAATAAAGTGAATGCCACCTCTGTCATTTATGGACAAACAAATGACAACATTTACTTTCTTGGAAATCATAAAGATACTTTATATATAATGCCTAAGATAAATGTAGAAGAAGTAAAGACTTTATCAAAATAACTTCTTGAACATAATATTATGTTCATTAATTTTGAAATTCTATCATTTATTTCTATATTTTATATGTAAACAATAAATAAGTTAATATTAATAAAATACGTTATAAATCCTTAAATAAAGAAAAATGGTTAAAGAAAGTTTGCAACAGAAATTGAATCGTCTTCTTAAGACAGAAGATGTAGTTAATTTTACATTTAAAAAGAAGAATGGTGAACTTAGACATGCCCGTGGTACAAAAAAGATGGATAAGATTGAATCTATTGATGAAGGTGCTATTCCATCAGGTAAAGGTACTCCAAAGACTGGAGTGATTGCTTACTTTGATTTAGACAAGTCAGCTTGGCGTTCATTTCGGGAGGAATCATTGGTTTCTATTGAGACAAAGGAATCAGATGATATGTTCATTTAAATTCATTTATTATGTATAGAGATGTTTTAAACAATCATTTGAATATAGGTGATGTTGTAGTTTATGGTGACCAGCAAACAGATACTCACCTTGGTTATATCATGAAGTTCTGTCCTACTAAAGTAAAAATTCGTTCATTGATTCGTAATAGTCAATTTAATAATGAAACAGATAATGATCCAATTCAAGTTTATGAATCAGGTACTTGTCTTAGATGTCCAAAACAATTGGTCAAGGTGACTATTCCAAATCTTGAGATTGTATCTAGAGAAGGAGATTAAAATTTTAAATTAAATAAATCATGGGAAAGCAAAAGAGATCGGAAAATACATATCAGAAGATTAATACAATCTTCAAGCGTGATATAAACAACATTATCATGCCTTATGATAGTTTTACTCTTCCTGAGTTTGAATGGTTGAGAAATTGTAAGTTTGATGCTACTATCAAGATTGATGGTACAAACATGCGTATTGAGGTTTATCCACAGATTACAGATAGGCTTTGTAATGGTACTGTATCATTGTCATGTGGAATTGCTATTAAGGGTAAGACAGATAATGCTAATATTCCACCTATGCTTGATGATTTCATGTGGAAGACTTATGTTTCATCTGATGGTAAGAAGCTAGAAGGTAATGGCGACCTTGTAGGTAAGATTTTTAAAGCATTCAGACTTCCAGAATCTTATATTTGTACAAGAGATTTTGAAACTGGATTGAACATTCAAGAGAATGTCGATTGGATGCTTGAACGTGGATATATTAAGAAGTGTGGTTCCCATACTCTTAATCAGAAGCCATTTAATGATCCAGATGCCATCGTTGTTGATGACTATATAGTTGATGAAGAGAATTGTACATTGCCTAAGATGTTCACTATCTATGGTGAAGGTTATGGTAAGAAGATTGGTAAGTCTGGTTGTCGATACCTTAAGGATAGTGTAAGCTTCAGAGCTTTTGATGTTAAGGTAACTAACCGTGATGGTTCTTCAGTTTATTTGAATGTACCACAACGAGATGTCATTCTTGATGAAATTGGTATTCCTAAGGTAATCAGTATTGGTCGGTTTACTATTGATGAAGCTATTGATTATGTTAAGAAGGGTTTCAAGGATCCATTAGCAGAAGATGATAGTTATGTAGCAGAAGGTCTTGTATTGAAGACACCAGATGGATTGCTTCGTAAGAATGGTGATCGTATTATATTCAAAATCAAGCATGAAGACTTTAAAAAATACTTGAATAAGTATGGAACATTAGATAAAGTTGAACAAATTCCTAATCCAAATTATTAAAACTTATGTTGAAAATTGTTAAGTTGAATCCAAACAAATTGAATTACATGAATCCAGATGGTTCTATGGTCTCAATACCAAGACCATCTGCTATTCCATTCAATGTAATCAATATGAATAAAATCAAAGCGGCTGGTTATGCCAATGGTATTACTATGGTTATATTCATGGATGATAAGTTTAAGCCTGCTAATGAGATCCATTTCTTCAGATTGGTACCTAATGATATGGTAGAAGGTCTTATTAATGGTGTGGCAACCAAAGTAGATGAATTTCTTAAAAATGCATTAGATGGTGTTTATCCAGATTATGTTGAGAAGAATCGAAATTATTTCATGTAATTAAAAAATGTTAAAATGGCACTAAAATTTTATGTTAGCTTACCTATGGCTTATCATCAGAAAACAGTAAGAAAGAGATATGATAAAGCTGTAGAAGAAATTAGAAAAGAATATCCAGATGCATTAATTTATGGTCCTACTAATATCGATGATTTCGATGAAAATGGTCTAAACCATAATGCTCCTATTCATTCTTGGTCTTGGCATTTAGGTGAAGATATCAAAGATTTGCTTGAATGTGATTATATCTATTTATGTAAAGGATATAATGATTCTAAAGGATGCCAAGTTGAACATGCTGTTGCAAAAACAATGAGAATGGTTATTTGGTATGCTTCAGATGCAGACCAGAAACTTGATCCTGAAGAATAAAATAAAAGGATGGCTTAATAGCCATCCTTGTTTGGTATGTATGAAATAGATGAACCACATTCATTACATTTTACTATATAAGGAATATGTGCTCTTTTATTGATAGAATATTCTGTCAAATATATTTCATTACCACAATTGTTACATTTAGTCTTCATCTTTGTCTAGTTCATTATCTATTTTGAAACAGATTTCTGCTTCTCTTTCAACATTTTCTTCAGAATCAGAACTATGCATACAGTTCTTCATATCATCTTTACCATATTTGTCTCTTACTTCATCCTTCACTTTCTTCAAGTCTTTTATAGGATCTTTACAATCTTTGTAAAGTTTGTAAACGATGCAGTTACCTGAACTCATGTAATGACAAAGATCATCATAAAAATCTTCCTTTTCATGCTCTTTATAAAGGTCCCTTGCTTCATCCAAGTTCATCTTTATAGTCTTATAGTTTGTGATATCCCACCCAGTATCTTTTAGCATATCTTCAAAATCATCTTTGATATCTAAGAATTCCGGTTTGAGAATTGCGAAGCCATTGAATTTCTTCTGCATGGCTTCACAAATATAGTTGGTTAAACTTTTCATTTACTTAATTCCTTAAGATACTTTTTGAGGTTTTGAATATAATCCTTTCTGAATTCTTTATTTGCTGGAAGATCAAATCCCCAAGAACATGTACCTTTATCTAATATTTCTTTAATGTCTTTGCCATCTTTTTCACTGTCAATAAGATCTTTATTATAAAGAACATAATATTTTACAGATTTGCCACGATACTTACTATTTGTCTTCACAATAGCAATACCTGTCTTATCAAACTTCATACCATTGTAAAATTCTGTCTCACTATCAGTATTTCCTTTGACTTTAATGCTACTTTTAAGGACTTTAGCAATTTCTACCATACCACGGATTTGAATACGATATCCATCAGTATCATAACCAATACATAATGCTTTTTCACCTGGGCTGAAATTAAAGTCTTCTGATTGGCGTAATCCATCCTTATGTAAGAACATTCCATTTTTATTAGAACCATTGGCTTGGAATTGTTCTGTTATGTCATTTATGCTTTCATAAATGTAATTAGTTAAGCTTTTCATTTTTGTATAAGTATTCTTGTATGTTTTTTCTGTTGATGGTCAACATTTCCTTCTATGCTGTATCTTACATCTATATTATAATAACCTGAAACATTTTTAGAAGCTTCATCATATAAGCTAAGTATCATAGAATTAGAATTGGAAGTTATAGATGGTTTGTTTTTATTCAACAATGACAAATTCTTTACCGACCATTTAGTTGTCTTATCTAATATGAATGGGAATTTCACATTATCAATAGCGGCAAATATCAAATCATCTTCTTTAAAATGGTTGACTGGATATTTTTCTTCCAATACCATTCTATTTATTAAGAAAGTATCAGATGACCTATATTTTTTCATTACAATCTTTGTTTCAGTATCTGGACAATATTCTATCTTGCCATGAGGATCGAGATCCAGGTCACCAATAAGTTTGTCTTCTGTATCTTGTGATATGAAAACAGCAAACCAGTTAGTATCATCATGCATGAGATAGAAGTCATAGTTGAATGTATTGTCATCTCCTATAATAAACTTTTCTGTGCCATCATTATTAAAGAACATTCTATAGAGTTCTACCAATTCAGAAGGTTGTTCCCAGTGGTTTGGAGAATACCACTTAGTATCATATATCTTACTATTGTACTTTAGTTTTGATATCTTACTTATATTCAGACCAAGTCTCTTTCTTTTTTCTACATCATTCATCTTATACAGATACAAATCATAGATATGCATTCTGTTCAAGTATTTCTTGTTGTTGGAAGTAGATACTGTTTGTTGCATGCTACTGATAAGTGAATCTATAGACTTCTTTACATTTTCTGAAGTAATTTCTTGTTTCATGTTCATATTCACTTTATCATTCTTAGGCGTAGAATCATAATCTGTCTTTATATTATCTCCTCTGAATTTACATTCTGATTTCCAAGGACAGTTGCATTCCATATTGCATACTGAATCTGAACTGTTATTCCAGATAGGGATAGCAATATCTTGATATATTCTAGGAACACCAGATAAGGTGTATCCACCGAATTCATACGTTCTTCCATTTGGTAGCTTTATTTCACCGGTAGTAGCTAATCTTATAGTTACTGTTGACTTATGTCTAAGATGTTCATCTATATAGAAAAGCTTCCATTTGTCAGAAGTAGCATCCCAATCAATATTTCCTTGCTTGTTGTAAGCTGGGTCACCTAAACCTATATCCTTCTTCATCATTATCAGATCATTGTTTGATATTGTATATTCATGAAGATTGACACATTCATTAGGTTTTGTCGTACTCAAATCTTTTAAGTCTAATCTTATCTTAGCATAGTATTCATTGTTAGAGTCTACATCAAACAATACATCTACGTAGAATTTGCTTAAAGAATATCCTTGGTTGTCAGGTATATCAAGACCATTATTGAACATGAATATTGGGATGACAGAATTTCCTTTCTTATATACAATTTGACTGTTCTTAACTCCTAAATTATATATGTAGCATTTAGAAGCAATATAGTTGCAGAAATTGTTCATTGTATTAGTAGAAGCATTATTAGAATCACTATCTGAATTATCAGAAGAAGCATTATCTGTCATGTACTTCAATTTGTCAAAGAATCTTATGTCATTCACTTCTGCTAATCCAGGAAGGTACATATAAGAATTGAAGTTTACTGAATTATCTTCTATGGACTTTATTTGGGAAAACAATGATTTTTCTGTTGTATACAGATTTATGTTCGCTTTCTCTGATTCTGTCATATTATCAAATTCTGGATCATTAGGATCCCTATATCCTTCTTCTCCTGGTTTAAGTTCTTTTACTTCTGTATAATTGAAATATTTGTATTCTAATGTACCTACTTTCAATTGGAATTCTGGTGCTTTCAATATGAAGTCATAGTAATACCAGTTTCCATTACAGTTTACTGATAATCTGTATTTCTTATCTATCCAATAAGTCATATTGAATGACTTTACTAATGACTTTGGAATCATTATGAAGTTCTTATAGGCAACATCATCTTTTCGTTGGAAGAAACTGAATGATGAACTATATATCTTCTTACCCTCTTTTGTAAGTACTAAAGTTACATCAAAGAAATCTTCATCTTCATTTGATAAGAAACAAATTGGTATCTTAGCACAGATATCATTGATATATATTGTAGGATTTTCTGTTGTCTTTCCTAATGTTTCAGAATTTGAAAACTCATTATAGTATTCATCAAAGTAAGATTCTTGGTTGTATATGTAAACTATATCAGATCCTTTAAATCTTACAGAAGTATGTTGGCTTCCAATCCAAGTAGGAGTTTCTGTTACATGAATACTAGGACTTACTATATATTTGATGTCATTCATCCAGCAATGTTGCTTCATACTAGATGATATAGTTGTCATTATAGGTAAGAAGTACTTCTTCCAGTAATATTCTACCATAGACATCTTTATATACATGTCTTCTAATCTCCAGTTATAATAAGGTCTCCAGAACTTTATGTCTTGTTCATCAAACTTATCATAAACCATCTTATCAAACAAGTTTTCTGAAATAGGCTTACCTTCTCCTATAAGCTCTTCTGTCCAGTACTGTTTGTCTAGAACTTCCGTATATCTGTCTATGTCCATCCATATAGAATAAGCAGAAGCTTTTCTGAAATGCCGCCAAGACCAAAGATTGTCAGATAAAGCATCAAAATTGTCTTGTATATATTGTTCTAAGAATTGATTGTCAGTTTGGTTGAGTCCTCTTATAGTAATATGATTTCCATAACCAAACCAATTAAGAGAATCTTTGGCTGATTCATAGTTTCCACATTCCCCTTTGATATGCATATAGTTAAGAAGAAGTTCTTTTAACTTATGAGAATATTCTTCTTCATCTATGTTGTCAGATTTTACATCAGTAAAGTATATTGACTTCATCATATCCTTAGGAATGTTTATTCCCATATTCTTACCATTTATGATAAGCTCACTGTCTTCCATGTGGAATTCAGCACCTATAGTATAAGGACACCAGATATCGTCGTTAACATGAATGAGGATATTAGTTAGCCAAGTAGTTTCTTCTTGACTTAATGTGACAACATAAAATGTAGCTACCGATACTGTTGATTCTCTTCCTTCTACTTCTACATTATCTATTACTGTAAGGTCATCTGTATGAAGTTCATTACAAAATTCACTTTCTTCTATATTTAAAGGATCAAATATATTACTGTTGTTCTCTATGCAATTCTGTATATATGCAGAACTTAGCAACCAGAAATGTGTATCATCTTTACTGTCATTCTTGAGTTTTACAGTTATTTGGTCATTAGAATTCACTATGATTCTTACAGGCTTTATATAGTATCTGTCTATACTAAGCTTGTGAGAAGTTGTATCTGAAGTGAACCAGTCTACATAATTTCCTATTTCATATTCATATCCTATTGGTTCATTTTGCCAATCCTTCAATGAGTATATATGTCCTGTATGATCGATGAATTCCATTGTTTAATAAGATGATATGTGCTTGAATTTTCTGATTGCTTCAACATGTTTGAACATGGTGATGAGTTGAATATCTATAAGTTGTAAGAAAGCTACTAGTGTTGGGTTTCCTCTGAACAGAATAGGTGGAAGAACTCTTATCAGAATTCCATCCCTAGCATAGTCATATTTTTTCCTTCCAAGATTTGTTGACTTTTGATATCCTAGAAACTTGTAATCTAAACTTTGCTTTATGTCCATTTTTAAATAGTATTAGTATTTATGAAGTAATCAGCAGAATGGTTCTTCTGAATCCATTCATCTATTTTCTGCATTTCTTCATTGGCCATATCTCTCCATATACCGTAGTTTAAAGTAACTCCACCAGGCAACTTAAATTCAAAAGTACCAAGGATAGTAGCCATAGAACGTAAGCCAAGACAAACACAATATCTGAAGAAATAGTAATTATTGTACAGTTCTTGTATCTTAAGTCTCTTATATACATTAAGCATCAAATCAGAATGTCCAATAGCACCCAATACTACAAGTTCATTACTGTAAGCATTGTAATTATATGTTACCGGGGTATTGAATATATAGTCAAAAGTATCAAGTTCATATAATGCCGCAGTAACATCAGTCAATGTATATCCACCACCTGACCCATAAACATCAGATAAGCTTCCACCAACCCCAGATGCTATAGCTGAATTGTTCAATATCATTCTTTCTAAAGAAAAATCCCCCATTACACCATAAGACCAACTATCTGTTGCTTTGTACAATCCATTTACTGAAAGAATTTGTGGTGGCAACTTAGCAATCATATTAGCACCACATTTTGTAAACTCTCTGAATGGAAGACAATACCAACGTTCTTCTATCGCCTGGTCGCAATTTTCCCAGAAGTATTGAGCAGCTTGAAGAATCAATGGTGGAATAGCCGATGGTTGCATTGGTAAATTTATGGCACAAGTTTGTGTCAATTCTTGTATGATTCTTTGAATAAACTGGTAATCTACTTGATCCTCTATCTTCTGCTTTCTCTTATTGTATTCCTCCATAGAAATTTCTTTCTGTACTGGGGAACTGTTATTTATGTTTTGTACACAACTCATTGAATTCAATCATTTAACTTATTTAAAAATTGTCATTTCATTAATTCATATTGTATGTTAAATAAGATTAATGTTAAATTTCACTTCAGGGACGTTAAAAATGTTTAAGCTGATAAATTATACTTACATCCAATATTCCGCCAATCTTGTGACCCAGGCGCTATCCTGGAGAATTCTATGTTTATTTATATATTCTGTCTAATCTTAACAAATGTATTCTATATTAAAATCATTTTGAAATAGGTTTATCTAATTTACTATTTTGATACAAGATAAGTAAGTAATATAATGATTTTAAGATTTAGAATAATTGAAAGAATAATAGATGAGTAACAATTCAAATCCATTAAATATAGCACAATACCTCAAGAAGGTTGCGGAAAGCTATTCTGGAAAGACAGCAATGACTGATATTTATGAACAGTTTCGTTGCATGTCTAAAGAATATGAAGCATTCAATGAAGAAGATACGGATCAAGAAATATATTCTTCTATCAACTTTAAGGAATGTTCTAAAGAAGAGCAAGACAGATATCTTGATTCTGTACTCGGCATGGTATCGTGTTTGATTACTAATTCTATTTATGATAAAGTAGGTATTGTACAGTCATGGAAAGATATTTGGATGCTTACTCAGGATCCTATATATAAGAATGTTGAGAAAGCAAACAGAAAAGTAGTTTTTTCTGTTTCATCAAATAATCGACCTATTGGTGAAAAGTCATTCTCTATGTGGAATGGAATTCAGATTATAGATATTGATATTAAGAATAAGAAGATTGCAAATGAACTTAAATTAAAAATTTTTGAAGACCTTAACAAATATCATTGGTTTTTAGGAGTTGCTAAGTCGGCATCTGGAAAGTCACTTCATGTTTGGACAAAAATAACACCAATATCTTATACAGATGAAAACAAGAAAATTGAATATTTGTGTAACTTCAGACATAAATACAGTTACTTGTATATTGTTCTGACTAAGTACATGAAAGAAATTGGATATACAAAGGATGATATATTTGATTGGCTGGATATGGCGATGGCAAAACCACAGCAAGGTATATTCATTACATCAGATAGTAAAGCATTATTGTCAACTAATTTCATAGACTTACGACTTGATGCTAACTTTGAAACCGCATTTGATACAGGGCTTGAATCAATAGATTGGATATCACATCCCGACTTGAAGAACATCTTTGCTAAGTTGGAATGGTTCAATACAGAAAACAATCAGAAGAAAAGTGTAGATATAACTGCAGTTTCTGATATAAATGATGTTGATCCAAGTAAATGCATTCGTCGTCATTACAAGCATGCACAACGTTGGCAACTTGCAAATACTCTTACTTCTCTTTATGGATATGATAAGGCATTACAGTATATGGTTGCTATTTGTGATGGTACTGATTATAAAGAGCTTAAAGGAGATGTTAAGACAGCAAGCATACATGATAAACCAGTTTCTGTTTGGGCAATCAAACAATTGAACAAATATCACGGATTCAACATTAAGATAGAAGATGACAATATCTATAAAGAAGAACAGAAGTCATTGACTACAAATGAAGAAGATGAAAAAATATTCAAGTCACCAACAGATGTTCTTAATGATAAAGATGACAATTTAGTAAAGTTGCATTTGAATAAAGATCAGTATCTTTCTGATTTGAAGGATGATATTATTAAGAATTTGAATCATATTACGTTGTTGGAAGCCGGTGCCGGTTATGGAAAGACTGAAATGATTAAAGCATTCAAAGCTAAGACACTTCTGATACTTCCATTTACTTCAACAATAAAAGCAAAAGTAGAAACATCATCTGTAACATCAGATTGGCTTTATTACTATGGAAATAAGAAACCACAACTTGAAGATTTGCTGTCAAACAAATCAATGTCAATGACAATAGATAAGTTTTCAAGATTGAATGTCATGGAGCTTGATACTGCAGGATTTGAATATATAGTACTTGATGAGTCACATCTCATATTCACTTCTTCTTATCGAGATGTAATGGCTCCAACAATCCAGAGACTTGCTAATTGTAAAGCAAAAATAATCATGATGACTGGTACTCCTACTGGAGAAATGCTGTTCTTTCCTGGTATCAAACATATTAAAGTTGAGAAAGATGACTACAGAGAGAAATCTTTTGAATTGAACATGTGCCCAACAAAAGTAGAACAGATGATTGAAATGGCTCATTCAATGGCAAAAGATATCAAAGATGGTAAGAAAATTCTATATCCAACAAATAAAGGAAATCTTTGGTATGAGCAGCTTACTGGATTAGTACAGCAATATCTTGATGATATGAAGTTTGGAAGACAGATAAACTGTTTCTATTATAAGAAATCAAATTATGGTGAAGAATCTATGGATCTCATCAACTTTGATAAGTCTATTGGAAATAATGATATTGTATTTTGTACAACGTATTTGTCAGTAGGTGTGGATATTTGTGATAAGTTCAGTTTCTCTGTTTATTTCAATGAACAATGGATTCCACAGGATATTGAACAGTTTGCAAACCGTCTTAGAAACAACAATCTGTATCTTAAGATGTTTCTTCCAAAGAAAGATTCTGTTGGAATGCCTATCAATTACTATTATACCCAACCATTAGATTTGAGTTTGAATCAAGGTGATTTACTGTTAGCTAGGGATTTGATTAAGACGTGTAATGATATGATAGAGAGAAACAATGAAGAATCAAAATACAATCCATTCATTCAATCATTGCTTTCTACTAACAAATATCTTAAGTATGATGAAAACCAATGCAAGTACTTTATTGATGAGACAACATATAAGCTAAGTGTATTTGAAGACAGATATGCCAGCTATATGAAGCAACTTCCAATGATGATTGAAGGTCTTCAGTATTATGGATATGTTATAAATGTAATTGACCATGAAAAGGAGATATCAGAAGACAGATTGGAATTCATTGAAGATTATCTTAAATCATGTAGACACATGAGATTCAACCAGGTTACTGTTGAAACTTTGGATTTCTTGGATCATGTAAATGATGGAAACATTGATTTGTATCGAGAACTCATTTCTGGAAACTACAACATATTCAAAGATGATGAATATAGAGAGATGAGAGAAGACAATAACTTATATGTAAAGGATATTGAAATAATGGAAAGAAATGTTCCAATAGTATTGTCATTGTACAAAAACTACAACATGGATACCATTAAAGATATATATAAGTATTGCATTGACAAAAAGCAGAACAGAATAAATTTCAGTAAGTTAAACAGAATTAGAAAGTTTGTTTCAATAGAACAAAGTAGAAGAAAAAGAAGACTTGATTTTCCTATCTTGAGATTTGTAAAGGATGCTCAGAAATGGGCTGATGATACAATGAAATGCACAAGAGAAGAAATAGATGAATGGTTGAAGAGTTATGCATGTAAATATGCAAATTCTGTAAAGGATGTTGTAGTTGAAGATAAAGCATATCTTGAAAAGATTTATGATTTGACATGCAACTTATGGAAAATTGTAATTGACCAATCTAAACCAAAAAATGGAATCATAACAATAAGACCATTTGAAATGCTTTGGGATACCAAACAAGAAATAAATGAGATTTATCAGAACAACATTACTAAGCAGTTCTTCTTACAAGAACTTATAGAAAACATTAAGATAGAAGATGAAACAAAGAAAGAAGAAACATTAGAGGAATATGAATCTAAATTACCAGAAAATCTCCCACACACTTCAAAATACAAATTAGAGCAAATTGAAAGTCAATTGAAAAATGTTATCCATGATGGTTATGACTATAGTGATTATGCTTCAAAGGATGGAACAAATAAGAGATTTGTTGAGAAGATGGAGAATACTAATTCATTACGAGGTACAATCTTTGGACAGAATTTGAACAAATCTGAAGATACTTCTTATATGAAGAAAGCAGAAGAGAAAAATTTATTTGAGGATTGTCCATTTTAATTGAAATGGACACCTCTTTATACTATATTAATATCATGATTAGAGATTGTTATTATTGACAAAGAAATTAAAGAAAGAGAAAATCTCAATAAGAGAAAGAAACACGTATTTAAATTGTAAATTAAAAATGGGAAAGACATTAAGAATTTGGAATGAGTTTGGTGAGACACCTAAAGTAAGTTTTAAGGCAGCTGGTCAGGATTTCTTTGTACCACGATTGAATGGTAAGACAGTAGATAAGAAACGCGCAGCATATTTTGCTTTTCAGAAATCATTTGATATTACTGAACCTGAGATTGCTGAGCTTTGTAATGAAACTACACGTATTTTGATGGAGAAGATTGGTGATGCTGTACGAGCAGATGAGAATACACTTGATACTGTACATTTGTTCTTAGCATTAGATAGTGTAATGACTAGAAACAATCATAATACTAGATTAGAGAAGTTGGCAGATTTTTGTGACCATCGTCTTGTTTATGATAAGAAAGAAGATCGAGTAGGTCTTTGGTTGGATTTTGGAGATCAGCTTAAAATAAATTCAGGTATTCATGAAGTATTGCCACATGACTATGCTGGTGTATTTTTGAACAAGTCTGGTAAAGGTAATGAAGGTTTTGATGTCCGTAGTCAGGTGATTGACGAAGACTATGTTGGATGTGTACATCTTTCTATTTCTTTTACAAAAGATAAGAAGAGTCCAATTATTTGGTGTGGCGACAAGATTATTCAGCAGCTTATTCTTCCTATTTGGCAAGTATCTGATATTGATGAACTTTCTGAGGATGACTATAGAGAGTTGATGAAAGATTCTGAACGTGGAGAAAATGGATTTGGATCCCAAGATAATAAAAAGTAAATATAGGAATGGAAGATTTGAATAATCTTGATATTAATATGCAAGATATGAAAGATAGGATGAAGGAATTAGACAAATGTATTAGTATGATGTATCATACATATCATGAATGCCCAATTCCAGATGATGATAAGTTGCTAAACTGGTCATTCAATCTTATTAAGCACCTAGAAGCAGCTAAACCGTATATTGCGCAACATTGTACTATTAGAAATACTTATCATGATTTTAATATGCAATTAGTAAAGTATGTTATGCCAATATATGAAGTATTGCAAAGATGTTATGACAATATGCCATGTCACATGAATGGTTCTGAACATCATATTTATCTTTATAACCAATTAGAAAGTTTGAAAAAATTGCTTTTTGATAAAGATGAATGTAGATTGACTAAGAAAAAGAAATAAAATTGATTGCTGTTTTCGTTTTACAATTTTTAATTAAGATTAAGTAAAACAGAAACAGCAATTTATGTTATCATTTCCAAGTACTCTAAATAAAGGTGGTTCTCACCTCATTACACCACAACAATCTAATTCTTTGAAAGATGTATTGAATAATTCATTAAGATCTGCATTTAATGCTGCAGTATCAAAAGCAACATCTGGACAAGGTTATGATACTGATGGTATAAGATATAATGAAGATAGGGACACTTCTTCACTGATAGATGATTTAGATTTCTCTTCACATCCAACAGTAAAATATGAATCAAATATGTTGGCACCTCCTGCTAGTAAAAACAATGAAACAAATAAGCAAGCAGTCATTTGGACACCAACCCATATGAATAATGAGATATTTCAAGTGGTGAATAATTACAGATGTTTCTTATCTAATATGCTTATAGAAACAGGAAATGATGGTGAAGTAAAAGGTTCTAATGGAAAGATGTATAAGACTTTACCAGTATATGGTATAATGGAAAATGTTCCTTTGATGGATGGTACATTTCTTTCTAAACATGACAGAAAAGAAATAGCTAATTTGGATGATTGTTCTATAAGAGAGTTGGTTAACCTCAGTTCTGTAAGAAAGTCTATACTTGGTAATGCAAGATACAAGTATGCAGATTTCATGTATTGTAAAGATCTTGGAAAGATTTCTAACAATCACATGATAACTTTACGTAAGTTTGCTATTCCTGTTGGTGACAATATATTCAGATCAACAGTTACAACAACAGCAGCTGAAGGTAAGCAAGACCCAATGTCTACTATTGGTGATGTTGGAAGAATGATTACTTGGTTTGATACTGATGACAATAAGCTTAGTGATATCATGTCTTATGAATATGAAGCTTCTTGGAAAAAGCTTGATGCTAAAATACAACAGTTGGATTCTCAAGAAGATGACGAAGGTAGAGGTATAGCTGGTAAAATCATAAACAACTTAAGTCCTGGTTATAACCTGCAATCTGCACATGGTATCAATTCAGGTGGTTTGCTTGGTCAATTGATGAACAGTATGGGTATAGGTGCAAATACACATGAATATCAGCATAATGATGTTGCATTAGGTAGAAACTATGACAACAACAAAGTATATACTCCAAGAGATACAATTCAAGATACCCACATATATGAAGGTAAGCTTACATTCAAACATGAATTTACTTTAAATTTCTCTTATAAGTTGAGAGCTTATGACAACATCAACCCTAAGTCTGCTTTCTTAGATTTGCTTGGTAACATCCTAACCGTCACATATAGAAAAGGAACATTCTGGGGAGGAAAGAGTGAAATATTAGGAGCTAAACCTAATAAAGCAGGATGGCAGAAATACAATAATGTATTAGATGGATTGTCTAAAGCAGGTGGTGACTTATGGAAAAACATATTCCACCTTGAGGGTTCAAACACTGATACTATTGGTGGAGCATTAACCCAATTCAATGGTGCTCTTCTTGATATAGCTAAAGGTGCAGGATTAGATCTTGGTAAGATGGCAAATAATGCTTTACAAGGGGCTAAAGATTTCTTGTCTGGTAATATGACTATGGGTGAAGTTGTAAATAAAATTGGTTCTGCAGCCCAAATGACAGCTCAAAAGATGGCAGAGATGAATCTTGGGCAAGCAATGATGGGTTCTATAAAGAATAAATTAGGCCGACCATCATTATATGCTTTTGACTCATTGCTTACTGGAGCTAAAGTAGGTCTTTGGCATGTTACTATAGGTAATCCAAAGAATCCTATTGCAACATTTGGAAATCTTATAATGACAAATGCAAAAATAACACATAGTGGACCATTAGGATTTGATGATTTCCCAACAGACTTACATGTATCCGTATCATTAAAACATGCTATGTCAAGAGATGCCACAGAAATATCTAAGATGTATACTAAAGGTCAGAATGGAATATACTTATCATTATGTTCTCCTTACAATACTATAGAATTTAATGATGGACAAAAAGCTAGTACAAACATAAACTTAGAAACCCTACCAGAAACACCTTCTAAAGTTCAAGTAAATAATGCAACAAAACCACAAGAAAAACCTAAAGAAAATCAGAAAGATGCAGATAATGAAAAGAAAGATGATAAAGATTTGATGGATGATGAGATAAATAATAGTAAAAAAGATAAACCTTTAGATTTAATTCCTGGTAAAGCAAATACAGCATTTGATAGTCCATCAACTACACAATATACTAGATTTGCTTGGAGTGGTTGCGATACAGAAGAATTCATAACATCTAAAGATGAAATGCGTTAATCATTATTTCTATATTTTACTTATAGAATAAAAACATAATAGAGAATGAAAAGAGTATTATATATTGGTTTGAATGGTTATGCCGGATCTGGAAAAGATACAGTTGCAAAGATGTTGTCACATATTTTGAATTATTCATTTTCAGATAAAGAAAGTGCTTGGGATAGTTTCAAGAGAAATTTCAATCCAGAAGAAACAGCAACATTTCCTCCTGATAAGATGTATAATAAGTGTATGTGCATTGCTTTTGCCGACCAATTGAAGGAATTGTGTGCTAATATGTTCCAAGTAAATGTAGAATATTTCTATACATCAAAAGCTAATTCTTGGATATGTATCAATAAAGGATTTGAATTTACTAAAGAGAAACCAGATCCTAAACATATTATAACAGCTGAAGATTATTATGTGAATACAAGTATGTATCAAGAATCTAATGATAAATTCTATATGTCATTAAGAGAAATTCTTGTTTATGTTGGTACTTATGTATTGCAGAATTCTATTTCTAAAAGAATATTTACAAATGTTGTAGAAAAGAAAATTAATCAAAGAACGAATCTTGAGTATGCCATTTGCACAGATGTACGATTCTTGCATGAATTTGATTTTATCAGGACACATCAGGGTATAATGATAAATATTGTCAGAAATGGAATTACACAATTGAACAATGTTGCTGAACATGATTTGGATGATGAAGAAAATTTTGATTTCACTATAGAAAACAATTCTGATTATGAATCTTTGTTCTATCAAGTTTGGGACATGGTAAATGAAAATGTCAGATTTAAGAATATAACTATCAATTTATATTCTCATGATTGCTCTGATAATTTCATGGTTTTAGATGAGTTACCAGTTAAAGATACATATAGAAACCATGGGTATATCTGGTATCTTGTTTCAGAATATGGTGCTTCTAGAGTGGCACATAATAATGGACAGATAATTTTCATAGATCCATCAGGTGGTCCAATGATAGAGGTTGGAACATTATTGAACCAATATTCTGATATAAGCAATATATTGAATGAATATCATAAAGTAAAGAAAATATGGTTTGATACTATTACGGGTCGACCGATGATAGAAACAGAAAAACCTTAAAAAGACTTTAGGTTTACAATGTGGAATATTTTTATTAAATTAAAGATATTCCACATTTCATTTATATATCATGTTTGAATTCTTCACTAAAATGATCGAGGAATTTGGTGGCCTAGGATTATCTATACTGGTCTTAGGTGGCTTGCTATATTTCTTGATATCTCGTTCTGATAAAAAATCAGAAAAGTCTATAGCAGATTTATCTGAAAACATATCTACTACATTAGCTAACCAAAATAAAGATTTGTTAAATACATTGACTTCATCAAATAATCAAATGCAAGCTAATCTGATAAATTTGATAGGAAAAACTATGAATCTTAGAGATCAGAATGTAGTAAAATTACATAATGCTAGTATGAACCATAGAATGGATATATCTGACAAAATGCAAAAGATGCTATTTGAAATGATGAATTTCTATCATGCTAGAAGATGTGGTGTAATGGAATTCCATAATAGTACAAGTAATTTGAATAATCTCAGTTTCTTATGGTATGATTTGTCTTATGAAAATATGCAAAGAAATGTTACACCTATATCAGGACAAGTAAAAAATCTTCAACTTTCAATACTTTCTCCTGTTATGACAGACCTTATAAATAATGATGGTATTGTAGTATATAGAAGTTCTGAAATTAAAAAACTAGAACAAAGATCACCTGTATTGTATGACCATTTGAAAAACAAAATTAATGCTAGCAATATGATTTATGCAGGGCTTTATAACTGTGACAATAATTTAATAGGAATTGTATTCTTGGAATATAATGACTTTTTCAAATATCCAGAAGATATAATAGATTTACATGATATCAAAGAAAGGGCTAGTGGAATATCACAGCTTCTTGAATTCAAAAGTATGGTTTGATGATTGCTTATGGGTTTACTTGATACATTAAAGACTTTGATAGAGGATACTCCAGAAAGTAAAAAACCTAAACAAACAAATAAGAACAAATCTTCTGATAGTACTGCTAAGTCAAATAAGGCTGAATTAGATAAAGTAAAGAAAGATGCATATAAACCTAATGGCATAGATCCGTCTGTTAGTGAACCACAATGGGTATTAGCAGATGAAGAAGATGCAACCCATGAATTGATGAAAAATCTTACATGGGCTCGAAATCAACTTGGTAAAGAGATACTTGAATCATTTTTAGAGTATGATGAAAGAAACATTAAAGGTGGACATGAATATCATAATTTGTTAGAAGAAGAATTTGATGCCAATCAAGATCTGTCTTTGAAATATGATAATGAAGCTTATTGTGAAGAAGAGAAAAACTACCAAGAAAATAAAGTGGGGGCTACCAATTATGTTGATCCAGATAAATCCATAGGTGATCTTGTTCTTGAATGGATGAAGACTGGACACTTCACTGGATCATTCGATTTAAGTTCTTTTGGTATGGATTTTTCTGGTGGTGTTGTTGGAAACTGGGATTTAGGAAAATCTATCAATCATTTAGTAAGTGCTTCTCATGAAAAGTCTACACACAGATGCGCTAGATATGTGAGAGAAGCTATAGAAGCTGGTGGGCTTTCTTTAGCAGGTCATCCAGAAAATGCCATAGAATATGTAAGATTTCTACCAACAGTAGGATTTAGGCATATAAAGACTATAAAGTATGATAACCCATATAAGACTTATATGAGGGAAGCAATGCCTGGTGATATAGCGGTTATGGCGAACCCTAAAGGAGGACCTGGTCATATATGTATGTATACTGGTAAACAGTGGATATCAGATTTCAGACAACCAAGAGCTTGGGTGTATGGAGGTCAATGTGGTCTTCTATATATATTTAGATATACGGCAATTACACAAGGAATGAAAATGGGAAATCTTTCAGCAGGAGCATCTGGTGTAAGTCAAGAAATGTTCAATGCAATATGTCATTTTGAAACCGGTCACAGTTATGGTTATCAAATGACACCTAAGGATTTGAATGGATATGGACATGACAAAGGACATAAGACTTATGGTTATGGTTTGTTAGTTCATCCAAATGGAAAATACATGGATCAAATAAAACCAAGGTGGACACAAAGAGAATTAGAAGCATTATATGTTACCCATGTTCAGCAGTTCAGTTCTACAGTCAGAAAATGGGCGGCTAAAAATGGGTTGCAATTAGCACAAAACCAAATAGATGCCATAACCTCTGCAGTATTTAATTATGGTCCAGGATTTTTGACTATGTCAAAATATAAAGTATGTGCTTTAATAGCAAGTCATGCACCTATGCGGACTATTTGGTCTACTTGGTCAACATTGTCAGATCATAGAGGATTAGCTGGTTTGAAGAAACGTCGTAGATGGGAAGCAAATTGGTATATTGGAAAGAAAACACCTCTCCCATAAAATTTAGTTATATGCAATATTATGGATTTCAATAGTTGTATGCCTGCTCAGGAGGTATTGTTGACAATGGCTATTAATGATATGTCATCAATATCTATACTTGGGTGTGATGATGTAAAATATGACACCTCTTGTTTAGAAGTGGCATGGAGTTATGATGGTATCAATTGGTCATGTTTTGCTTCTTATAATGATGCAGAAAGAATACTAGTTGATAGTCCATCTGATTTCTATATAAAGTTTAAAGTAAATGGTATTGTTAATGATGTAAAAGATGGCGATGAAAGTGTAGACTATACTACATCAATTGCCTCTGGCATCTCATCACCATCTTGTGAATCATCTAGTAAATACAATCCTTATGCTGGTCTTACTTCAGCTATAGCTTTGCAACAATCATTGTCTGATAGTGTTGCTTGTATGATTGGTATACCTATATATTATTTCAAACTTAAACCTGATTCTGGTTCTAAAGATATCACATTTAAAGAGTATACTCTTATGAATGTAGAATCAGTAAAGCAGATAAAACTTATAGTAAATGAAGGTCAGATGCCAAGCAGCAAACCAGAATTTTCTGATTTTGGATTAGATTGGCAAACAGATTGGGAAACTGAGATAAGCAAGACGATGTTTGCTACAGCTTTTGGAATTACTGCACAACCAATGGAAGGTGATTTGATATATATTCCAATGATGAAGAGAATGTGGATGGTAAATGAAGCATACGAAGAGAAGAATGGTTCATTGATGTGGAACAATACCACATTCAAATTAGCATTAGTAAAATATCAAGAAAAAGGTTCTGTTGACTTGGGAGATTTTGATTCTACTATAGATAGCTTAGTAAAGACAAAGTATGAAGATTTATTTGGTGATAAAGAAGGATTAGATAGTGAAGAAGAAACAACAGAAGCACCAACGTATTCTGGAAATGGTATGTACCCTGTATATGAATCTGATTCTTGCAGAAAATATGTTACATCGGAAGGTACAAACTTTGTAGATACAAACATCTATCAAAAAGGAACATTGATAAGTGACAGATGCTACAAATTTGATCCATCATCATTATATAGACTTAAGAATAAGATAGTATACCAAAGAAAATATTGTGGAGAAGAAGGTAGCACAAGTATTATTGTTGGTTTGAATGGAATGTATGAATATGATTCTGAACTCATAAAGATAGGTCATATTATACTGAGATTGAAAATGACAAACAGAAGAATCAAAGTAAGCTTAGATAATGTAGAAGATTGTTCTGTATACTTACCTAAGCAAGATTCTAATATAACTGACAATCATTATTTCATATATCTAAGATGGTCTAAATCTAGAAATGTAATAGAATTAGGGGTTTCAGAATATTCTTATAATGAAAATATCCCTCTATATAAGCTACAACCAGCACATTACAAGTTTGACTTGAATAATTTGATAGCACATAAAGTAGCAAAATGGAATGTAGAAATGGTAGAAGATGAAAAGCAAGATGTAATGATAAATGGTATACCTGGGACAGTTACTAACTTCAAGCTTTTTGATTCATATATAGATAATTTATCAGAATTACTGCAACAGTATCCTACAAACCAACATCTTATAATAAATGATACAGCTAGAAAGATAATAGATATGCAAGGAAGTGCAAGTGCATAATTTTTTAAAAATTATTTGAAATTAAATTATTCTTTTCTATTTTATCTCTGAACAAAAAATAATGATTATGATGGAACAGTGTAATGATATGATAGGTGCAGTAACAGATAATTTTGGAAATATTGTAGTTCCAGGTGAACTTGTAGGTTTCCGTAAGACAATTGCTGGAAATGGAGT
The DNA here is from genome assembly GCA_937880075.1 of uncultured Romboutsia sp. Classification (GTDB taxonomy): domain Bacteria; phylum Bacillota; class Clostridia; order Peptostreptococcales; family Peptostreptococcaceae; genus Romboutsia. The sequence continues at coordinate 24,961 of CALFLM010000063.1, forward strand.
ATTCATTTATGGTAAATATGATTATCTTGAGGATGGTAAGCTGCATATCATCACCTTGGGATTCAATACTGATTTGCTCAACGATCCAGAAGATTTGAAAAAGAAGATAAAAGGAGAATATAGGATCAAAGAGAATTCTAAGTTTTATAAGGTAGTTAAGAAAACTTGTTGATCCAATTTATTTTTAATCAAATATATTTGTGTAGAATTTGAATGAGTAAAACTGGATGGAAAAAGGTTGATAAAGAAAACCCTGAATGGAATGATATTGATGCAATGTTGAATGAATCTGATCCAGTTTTGACTGATGATCCAGATGAAGAACTTGAAATGCCTAAGCTTGATCTTGACTTAGAGAAGGTAGAATCTGAATCTGCAACACAAGCCCAGTTCATAGTAGAACGTCTTTCAGGATATTATTTTGATGCAAAGTATGTTGATGAACATCCTTACATTGTTTGTAAGATACAAACAGAAATGCAAAGTATAAGGAGACTTCTCAAGATGCTCACAATAAATGAAAAAGCTCAAGATAGCATCATAATGGCCATAGCATTGTCCATGTCAAAGTCAACATTATATCAGTCTCTTACATCATTACAGAATTCTACATTATCTATACAAAAACAACTTGATGATGTTGTTACTAAACTAGAAGATATATTCAGAATGATGCAAGAGGAATGTCAAAAATCATTTGAAGAAAAAGATAAAGAAGATGATGGTAATGGTAAGATGGTAATAAAAGGTTCTAGAGAGTTTATTGAAGAAATGACAGCACGCTTAAATCAAAGAAAATACACAACCACAACTACTAACAAAACTAATGAAGGTCAAGCAACAGCTTGACCTTTTGTTTATTAATTTATATGCATGTCCAAATTTCTCTTATCTTATTGAATTCATTATAAGGAAGTGTCCAGTATCCATTTCGTCCATAACTTCTACCCCAACTGTTTCTGATAATGAAACCATTCTTATCATATCCAACAACGGCAACACAATGGCCTCCTTCTAACTCTGCACCATTCCAAAAGTCATTTCTCGAACTATCACATACAGGTAATGATATCAATACTGGACCATTGCACAATATTGCTTGCTTCAATATTTGTTCACTTCCTATCATTGCAAAGTCATGTATCTTAATAGTTCCAACATTTGATTTGATACCATGTGTTCTTGCTAATGATAATGCTTCTTTGATAGACATACCATTATCATGATCCTTATCTGATCTTGCATTATATATTTGTTTCAAATCAATATTGTTGTCTTTCTTTGAAGTCTTCAACTTCATATCAGTAATCCAATTCAAGAAACATGCAAGAGCATGGGTAACACACATGTTTGTTGAACCTTGATCTGTTATAGGGGTGAGATAATTTACAAAGCTATATTCATCAGGAATTTTATTAGTCAAATTCTTAGTGATCTTCTTATCATGAGCATCAATTTTTGATGCATTGCAACCTAACATTCTCATGATTATTAATAAAGTATATAGTTAAAAATTAGATGAAAAGAAATCTTACGCAAATGCAAGCTACAGTAATCACTTGGATATTGATGATTACTATGATATTGTCATTTTTCTTCATATCTTGCAGTTCTCCAAAGCAAGTTGACAATACAACAATGCAATATGAACTTGATACAATAGTTGACAGACATTTTATAGATAGTGTATGTATTGCTGATACATTAGCAAGATATCCTATAGAATGGATATACTCACCAATGAGAGGATATGATACAAAGAAAGACATATCTACTTATGGGTGGATGAAGTCAAGCAACTGGACATTTTATAGGATAATCAAATATGAAGATGGCACATATAGATTGACTAAAAGGACTATACGATAGTAGGATTCACTAGGGAAGCGCCTGGGTCACACAGGGAGCGGAAAATATATTCAGAGTATAATTTATCAGTTGAAACAATTTTAATATCCCTGTGTGATTTTTTTTGTATTCGAAAGTGATATTTATTTGAAATTTTAGAAGATTGTTCTATTTTATATCCGAATAAAAAATAATAATTATGAGTTATACATATAAATACGTACATTACGCAGTTACAGTAGATAACGTGATCTTCAATCTGAAGGATCCAAATAATCCTAAAGTGTTGCTTATCACTCGTAAGAATGAACCATTCAAAGGAAAGTTAGCACTTCCTGGTGGATTCTTGGATCCAGAAGACATATCTGCTATGTCTGGTGCTATCCGTGAACTTAAAGAAGAGACAAACTTGAGCTTGAGTTACATGATTCAGACTTGTACTCTTACTAAAGAAGGAAGAGATCCTCGAGAGAGATGCATTTCTATTGTATATGCAGGTACAGTACATGATGATTTTGAAGGTGTAATTAAAGCACAAGATGATGCATCAACAGTACAATGGGTATCATTAGTAGGTCTAAGAAAAGATGATTTAGCTTTTGACCATGCAACAGCTATCTGGAAGTCTATCCAAGAATTATTTGGTGAAGAATCAAATTGTATTTCATTGTTTGATATTAAAGAAAATCAATATCAACATACAAAAATGATTCTTGATACTATAAAATTCAATTTAGGCCAAACTTTTTTGCCAATATTTTGAAATTTTAGAAGATTGTTCTATATTAGATATGTTAATTTAATAATGAACATTTAAAAATTTTTATGATTATGATGAACAATTTCAACTTGAGTGCTCCAACTTCTATCGATTTCCGTGTTGAACAGGTATATAATCAGTTAGAGTATAACAGAAAGAATTTGATAAATGGTGCTCTCAAAAATGTAATGTATAAGATTATTCGTAAGATCGTTGATCTGAATTCATATATGAAACATTATGAGGTGAATTCAGATGATTACCTTTTGAAAGCAGATATATTGTTTAGATACATTACTGATCAGAAAGTTTTCTTAAATCAGTTAATAGATGTATTAGATAAGAATCACCATGACTATGGCATTATGAAATATTGTGCCTTAGTTCTGAGTTCCACTGAGTACATTCTTGGAACTGATACTCTTGATGAACCAGAAGATTAAGGAAAGATAAGACTTATTTTAGTTATTTAAATTTAATTATTTTAATTGATTATGAAATATAGAAATGATTTAATAGGTAAAAAAGTTTTAATTATCTGTAATAGTATAGGTGACAATTATAAAAAGCTATATTGTTCTTATGTATTAGGAAAAATAACTGAATATGATCCTGTTACAAATAAGATTATGGTTATTAGAAATACTGAACATGTAGATTCACCTATTGAATTTAAAATTAATAATGGCAATTCTTTTGATAATCGGTTAGCAACAAGAGAACCAGAAAATGATAATGAAACATGGTGGTATATTGCATTAGCTGATGATAAGGCTATACAATTATTAAAAGGAAATTTATTAAAACAAAATAATAGAAGACCTGTATATAAATCATACTATTTGTCAACTATTTGTTATAGTAAATACAAGTCTAAAAAAGAGTATTTAACATATCTATTAAATGAATTAAATAATAAATCTAAATAATGCTATGACAGTAAAAGAAACTTTAGATGTAATATCTGAAATGGTTGATTGTCAGATATTATATGGGTTTACATTCACCACAGTAAAATATTTACATACAGATGAAAATAATGTTATCTTATCTGATCTTGTCACGGGTGTTCGTGATTGGGTAAATAATGGACATGAAGATGCTACACCAGAAGAAGTAGAGAAAGAATGGAATATTGTTCCAGGTACTTTTGGGAATTTCATAGAGAATTTTCAAAAATTGGACTGGAAGGACATATTTATTTTTATTTAAATTTTATTTGTATATATAAATGAAGACATTAGTAGAAATTCTTGAAGGAAAATCAATTAAGCTTTCTCAAGCATATAACAGATTAGCAGGTATGGATCCTAAGCAAAAGCTTGGATTTTATGATGAGTATTCAGATCCTAAGAAAGAATATACAGTAGAAACATTCAGAAATGATCTTAGAGGTGTTATTGACATTGTTGGTGATGTTGATATCAATGAAATCACACATAAGGAAGCTAAGAAGTACCTTATTGATTTGATGAAATAAGTTAAACAAAATAAAGATTATTAAAATTATGAATAAAATGAATTTTAAATTGAGTGATGCCATTAGTAAGTTGGAAACCATGGAACAAAATGAAGTTCTTCCATTTGCTTCATTTGATGGATATCCGGAAACAGTTGAGTCATTTAAAACGAATCTTGAAGAAATAATGGATTTGGATGGAGATATTTCTATTACCAATATTGAAGGAGATGAAGCAATTGACTATCTCACTCAAATTTTAAATTAAAAATAAATATAGAATGTTTGATGTTTATTAAGTTACCAGAGAAAATATCTCAAACAAAAAGATCACATTATAACAAGAACAAACATAGTAAAATTGCGTTTTCTTCTAAAGAGGATGCAATTTTATTTTTATATAGACAAAAGAATAATGATTTGGAACCATACTATTGTAATTATTGTAATAAGTGGCATGTGGGTCATAAAAATCAAAATAAATAAAAAGAATGAGGAAGACTTAAGTCTTCCTCATTTTGTATTGCTTCCCAATATATCTTTTACTTTATTCAAAACTGTCTTATTAGGACAATCTTCTCCTGCTCTGTTCATATAGAATACAAGTCTTTTCATTGCTTGACCTTCTGAATCTGAAGCATCTAATAATATTTGAGCTATCTCTCTAGGATTGTTCTTTGTAAACAACCCGTCTGGTGGATCCCATTTACCTTCTATATCAGATAGCTTTTCATTTACAAATTCACTTAATTTTTTCATACTATATTTTATTTGAATAAATCTTGTTCTAAAAATCCTAAGCTTCCATTAGCAGTCTTTTCTTTCTTTTTCTTTTCTTCTATTTTTGGTTTCTTCTTATATACAAAGTCGACTATTCTTTGATCTATATGTACACAATCTTCCAAAGGAATCTCTTCTATGTTATAAGACCATTTCTGCTCTTTATAAAGTTTACAACGGGCTAAACCCTGGAGATATATTTTATTAGATGCTATCTTAGGATCAAATTGATCTGTAACATCATATAGTTCATAAGCATCTTTCATATCTGACAATCCAAGTCCTCTACCAATAGATTGCATGTTGATTACTTGAGATTTGAATGATTCAAATAAGAAACCATGGCAAAGATTAGAAAGTGTAATACCCGTGCTCATGATGGAATACCCTGCGATCAGTATCACATTATTTTTATTCTTCATTACTTCTTTCACAATCTTTCTGTCTTTAGAACCACCTATTACATATAAGACTTCTCTATCAGGGTAAGCTTCTTTTACTCTTTCATAAACATATTTTATATATTCACGATGTTGTGCAAGAATCAATGTATTGTTAGGGCAATCCTTAAGCTTTGCTATCAACCAATCTATTCTTCTTTCTTTAAAATGCACAGTCATCATTTCAACATGTAATGCATTAGTCTTTGTAGATTCTTGTATTACCATCTGAAGAAAATGCTTATACTGCAAATCTTGATACTGCTGCCACTGTTCAACAGTCATCTTGCTGGTATCCGGCTTCTTTTCTCCATATATCTTCCATTTAGCATCAATAATACCTTGTGGCAGTTTTTTCTTATAAGCAATTAAGAATTTTGGATCTGCTAATGGTACATGGTCCATTTTCTTTGGATTCTTCTTATTAGGTACTTCTTCAAATACTGACAAACAATATTCTGCACATTTAATCCAATCTTTAATAGATTGCCATTCATTCATATACTGCAATCTGCACTGTGTTATCTTAACATCAGAAATATAGCCACCATCTTGTAAGTCTTTTGGATTCAACTCTTGTATCTTAGGACCTAACAATGCATTGATACAATGTCTTTCTATAGTAAAATCTTTTGGCAAAGTACCTGTCATACCAAATGCTATCTTTACATTTGACATGAATGGTTGACTTATGATATCCTTAATAGATTTAGCAGTAGCACGATGTGTTTCATCAACAAACACCATATCATATCCACATCGATCTATTCCATTACCATCAAAGAAATGTGGATTGTAACGTTTTGAATTCTTATCTAAGAAATTCACAAGTGTCTGAAATGTTGCAATTGTCAAGTCAGATGATTCAACCAACTTACCACCAGACCAAAGGCATTCACTATTGAAATAATCTCCATATTCTTTGAAGTCAGAATATCCTTGCTTAACCAAATCAATACTTGGCACAACCATCAATATTCTACGTACACCAAGATATTCTCTTGCATACCTGAAAACTATATAGCTGAGCATAGTCTTACCAGCTCTTGTGGCAAAAACAGATGTTGACCGTTTCCATTGCAGTATGTTATATGCACCTTCATACTGATATGGTCTTGGTGTATACTTCAAATTCCAACTATCAACTATTTTCTTGAATTCTTCAAAGGAATGTGGGAGATTTGACTTGAACTTGGTTTTATCTAAACCATCGTATTCCCAATTCTTTTCCTTCAAAAAATTATATACAGTCTGCCATAATCCAATAGAACAATACCACACCTTTGTACCTGACTTCTGTACATATTCATATAAGAAATCTTGAGTAAATGGGATCCCAGTAAAGCTTTTCAAATAGCATACTGGGTCAGTCAAATTCATTTTACTCTTCAATTCATTTATGACCTTTTCATCTTCTTTAGTATCTGCTTTCAAAAACAGATATTGAGGTGATTTGTTGCTAAACAAAAAATGTATCATAAAATTACTTTTTAAAATTGCTTTCTAACCATTCTTCAACTGTTGGTCCTATATGACCCCATTTATTTTCTATTTCTTTAAAGTCCTTGTCTAATTGTTCTTTTGGTGTTTCTTCAAAATATTTCTTAAGACTTTCTAATACTTTGCTCATATTCATTTAATTTTTTCTTTAATCAATTCTTCAAAGCTTTTAAGTATATTGATATTGTCATGTACAAACCAAGTATGTACTTCAAATCTCAATTTGGATAGAAATTCAACATGATCCATTGTATTCTCATAATTCAGATTTCCAAAATCATGTGTATCAACATAATTTGTAATGTAGCTTACAGATTCATTAATTATCGTACTAACTATCGCACCAACAGTTAAACTAACTAGATTATCAAATATCTTACAATAATTAATCAATTCATCTTTGGTAAATAATATTTGAAAATATTCTGGTACATCAGTATCTTTATCTACAATCGCCCATCCTATTACCATATTATCCGGTTTGCAATCAACCATTGGATTTCTCATTACAAAATCTTCATGTTCCCATATTAGTGAATTATCTATTATTTTCATACATTTAAATTTTTAAATTCATTATAAATATAGTCAATAAATTCTTTTCCTTCATATAAATCCCAAACTTCTTTAAAATTTAAATGATTGTGCTTAGCACAATCTCGCTTTTCTGGATCTTTTATTGTCCAAATAGTAATTGGTTGACATTTTGGACCATATCTTTCTTTATATCTTTCTACTAATACTTGGTCTGATATTGAATTCGGATTGTATGGATGTGTGTTATGAGTATAATAACCTTGCAACTCAATAAAATAATCTAATTCTGGTATATAGAAATCACAGTTATATGGGTACCTTAATTTATCCTTATATTGTCTTTTTACTGAAGGAAATTTTTCTTTAAT
>CALFLM010000064.1 GCA_937880075.1 uncultured Romboutsia sp.
AAATTATTTTATAATGTAGAATTATTATTAGAACATATATAATATAAAATTTTTATAAAAAATACATAATAAGCAAATTAAATAAGTATTTAAATGAATGTAATTTAATATTGAAAAAATAGTAACTTAAATGTATAATATAGTCTTAAAGTGTAGATGAGACGTGAAATTACTATACTAAAATAAATATAAATATACGGTTATCAAAATTAAATAATTTAGTGAGGTGTAGGTATGAAGATAGGATTTGATCATAAAAAATATCTAGAAGAGCAATCAAAGTATATATTAGAAAGAGTCAATAACTTTGATAAGCTTTATTTAGAGTTTGGTGGTAAACTAATTGGAGATTTACATGCAAAGAGAGTTTTACCAGGATTTGATGAAAATGCAAAAATAAAAGTTTTGCAACACATAAAAGAAAATGTAGAAGTTGTAATATGTGTTTATGCAGGAGATATCGAAAGAAATAAGATAAGAGGCGACTTCGGTATTACTTATGATATGGAAGTTCTAAGATTAATAGATGATTTAAGAAGTTATGAATTAGATGTAAACAGTGTTGTAATAACAAGATATGAAGGACAACCTGCTACAACAGTTTTCATAAATAAATTAGAACGCAGAGGAATTACGGTATACAAGCATGCTCCAACAAAGGGATATCCATCAGATGTTGATACTATAGTAAGTGATGAAGGATATGGAGCAAATCCATATATAGAAACTACTAAGCCTATAGTTGTTGTAACAGCTCCAGGACCAAATAGTGGGAAATTAGGAACTTGTTTAAGTCAGTTATACCATGAGAATAAAAGAGGTAATGCTGTTGGATATTCAAAGTTTGAAACATTCCCAGTATGGAATGTACCTTTAAAGCATCCTTTAAATATAGCTTATGAAGCTGCAACAGTGGATTTAAAAGATGTAAATATGATAGATTCATTCCATCTTGAAAAATATGGAGAGATGGCAGTTAACTATAATAGAGATTTAGAATTATTCCCAGTTCTTAAAAAAATAATAGAAAAGATAACAGGAAAAGAATCTATATACCAATCACCAACAGATATGGGTGTTAATAGAGTTGGATATGGTATTATAGATGATGAAGTTGTGGCTGAAGCATCAAGACAAGAAATAATAAGAAGATACTTTAAAACAGCTTGTGAATATAAAAAAGGACAAGTTGATAAAGGAGCTTATGAAAGAATAAAAATGATAATGGAAGGGCTTAACTTAAGGCCAGAAGATAGAACAGTAGTTATTCCTGCTAGAGATTATAGCAATAAGTTAAAAGAAACTGCTGATAAAAATGATGTATGTCCAGTAGTAGCTATAGAGTTAACTAATGGAATAGTAATTACAGGTAAAGGTTCTGACTTAATGAACTCAACTGCATCAGCAACGTTAAATGCTATAAAAACTTTAGCTAATATAGATGATGAATTACACTTAATATCTCCAGCTATATTAGAACCAATTGTAAATTTAAAAACTAAAACATTAGGAAGTAGAAATCCAGAGTTAAGTTGTGAAGAAATATTGACAGCTCTTAGTATATGTGCTGTTACAAATCCAACAGCTCAAGTTGTACTTGATAAATTACCTTTATTAAAAGGAGCTCAAGCACACTCAACTACTATATTAAGTAAAAATGATGAGCAAACATTTAGAGAACTTGGAATAGATGTTACAAGTGACCCTGAATATCCATCACAAAATCTTTATTATGCTAACTAATAAAATATAAGACCATATTACCTGCGGGGTATTATGGTCTTTATTATTAAATACGAATCAAAATAAATATAAATATACGGTTGTCAAGAAATTAATTAACTTAGTTCCTTGGAATATCTATTTTAAATGTTTTTACTATATTTTGCAAGAGAAAAATAAAAAATGTTTAAAATAAGTTTATCTATTTTATGAAGGGATGATGCACATGGAAGAAATCCGAAAGATAATTCATATAGACATGGATGCTTTTTATGCATCTATAGAACAAAGAGATAATAAAAATCTTAAGGGTAAACCTGTTATAGTTGGAGGAGCTCCTCATAGTAGAGGAGTTGTAGCAACATGTTCATATGAGGCTAGAAAATATGGAATTCATTCTGCTATGCCATCTAATATTGCATATAAGAGGTGTCCTTATGCACATTTTATATGGCCTAGATTTGATGTATACCACAAAGTATCACGACAAATAAGAGACATTTTTTATAGATATACAGATTTGGTCGAGCCACTGTCTTTAGATGAAGCATACTTAGATGTTACTAATAATAAAAAAGGAATAAAATATGCAACTCAAGTGGCTAAAATGATAAAGAAAGATATATTAAGAGAAACTGGATTGACATCATCAGCAGGTGTTTCATACAATAAATTTTTAGCTAAGATAGCATCAGACTATAATAAACCAAATGGATTGAAGGTAATAACTCCTGAAGATAAACAAGAATTCTTAGATACATTACCTATAAATAAATTTCATGGAATTGGCAAAGTCACAGAACTAAAGCTTAGAAATTTAGGTATAAACAATGGATATGATTTAAGACAGCTAAGTATTAATCAGTTGGAAAGTATATTTAAAAATAGAGGATATATGTTTTATCAGTTAGCTAGAGGAATTGATGATAGAAAAGTTGAGCCTTATAGAGAGCGAAAATCGGTAGGGTCTGAAACTACATTAAGTAGCAATTTAGATATAGATGATGAAGAGGTTTTAGATATACTTAGTGAAATTTGTGAAGATGTATCTAATAGATTGCAATATTCAAATAAGATAGGAAAAACAATAACATTAAAAGTAAAATATGATGATTTCACTAAGATAACTAGAAGCTTTAGCATAGAACATCCTATATATAAAGCAAAAGATATTAGAACTAGTGTGTATAACTTAATTAATAATCTTGAAAAGAATAAAGGTAAAATAAGACTTTTAGGAGTTACAGTATCAAATTTATCTGAAATGGAGGAAGAACTTAAAAATATAACTATATTTGAATATCTTGATAATATAAAAGGAACCACAACAAGGTAATAATTATACTTTGTGGTTTTTATAAATCATTCATATTTATAAGATTTATTAACTTTATATATAGGTTCTAATAATAATTCTACATTATAAAATAATTTTATTGTTTATTGT
>CALFLM010000065.1 GCA_937880075.1 uncultured Romboutsia sp.
CATATATTTCTATAGTAAGATATAAAATTATTATCCGATTTATCAAAATTTTTGCTACATAACTTTGACAATTTGATACCATTATAAACTTGACTATCAACCTTTGTTTTGTAATCTATCCTTTGAGAACATATACTAATTCCATCACCAGTTATAACAGTTGTCTTTTTAGAATCTTTTAATAAATTAGCTATTATTTCATACATATTCGTACCTCCAATATAAACTTTATATAAGTGGTTAAATATTTTATTCTATGAATTTTATTTTTAAATGTTCTCTTTTAGTTATATTCTTAATATTTTATAAATAATTAAAAGGGGCTATCGCATTAAGAGTAAACAATACAATATATAGTTATGCATAATTTGAATTATCACAACATATTGTATATAATTTTTTAGTGCGATAGCCCCTTTATATACTATACTATCATACGATTAATCTTATTATTGATATAATTTATACCTTAGTTTAGTTTTATTGATATGCAATCTTTTATTTTGTTAAAATTTATTTCTAAGTCACCTTTATTCCATGTCTCTATTTCTTGATTATCCGATGATACAAATTTTAAAGATGGTTTTCCTAGTTCATTCCATAATTTTTCAGATATTATTCTGTATGTAGATTCATCATCTTCTACAAAAGAAATATTTATTAATGAAGCTATTTCTCTTTCTTCATCAAAACCAATATATACGCTACTTTCTTGTTTTAAAATTTCTTTTTCATATCCTTTACCAAGTGTATTTTCTACATCTATTTTGTTTTTTCCAATTAAATTTGCTAAGTCTTTTATTTCATATTCTTCTTCTAGTTGCATATTCGATCTATTTTTTTCATTACCATACACATATTTTTCTTCTACTATTGATACACCAAACAACGTTATTAGCCCTGCTACGATTAATCCCATTCTTCTTTTTAACTGCATAATAATCACCCCACCAACTAAGTTTAATCTATTTATATACTTCTTCACCTATTCTATTCTCTATAAATAATTTTGTTCCTAAATAATTTTCATTTTCTAATAGTTTTTTATATTATCAATTTAGTAAGCTAAAGAATGATTTTCTGAATCAATAGTTAAAATTTCTACAATTATACTTAATATTAAATCTATTTTTAATACTTATACAAATAATATAATTATGTATACTATCAATTATTATAAAATTTAACTATAACAATTAGTTAACTTAATAAAAAAGGCGTAAATAATTTTACTTATTTACGCCTTTTTTATTATTTATTCTCTAACATTTGGAATTTTTCATGTATATCAATTATTTCATCTGCTAACATTTGATAATTCATAGTATTCATAAGATGATCTTGTGCATGAATTAAAACAACACTTACATCAGTTTTATTTCCACAAGCTTCTTGTTGAATAAGTTCTGTTTGACATCTATGAGCCTTATTTACTTCTTCTTTAGACTCTTTTAATAACGCTCTCGCTTTTTCTATATTTCCTTCTTTAGCTTTAGCTATTGCTTCAAAAGCCATACCTTTTGCATTTCCTGCATATCCTATTATTTCAAATGATAATTCAAATATTTTCTCATCCATACGTATAACTCTCCTAGTAATTACTTTACAAGTTCTATGGCTCTATCTAAAACTGCCTTACCATTGCATGTTCCATAGTGCATCATGTTTATTACTTCTACTGGTATATTATGAGGCTTTGCTATTTCTAAAGCCTTGTTTAATACATATCTTACTTGAGGTCCTAATAAAACTACATCACACTTAGTTATTTCTTCAGATAAGTTTGCTTCTGGTATTGCCCATATTTGAGCTTCTATATTTTGCTCTTTAGCAGCGGCCTCCATTTTAGTAACTAATAAGCTAGTTGACATACCTGCTGAACAAGCTAACATTATTTTTATCATAATAAAATCCTCCACCTAATCACTTAATAATAAATTATTCTAAATTTTTACACAATTTTATTTTTTTATTAATTTTTATTTAATAATACAATAAAGATTTACGTAAAACAATATTTTTATCGTTAAATAATTTCGAAAAAAAACATGTTTTTTAGTAAAGAAACATGTTTTTTAAACACGAAAACTGTTTTAAATTGTCGACTTTATTATTATACTAAAATAAATACGAACTAATTAAATAAATCACTAATAAAACATTCAAATACTAGGAGTAATTCTGAGAAAAATGTACTTGGTGGATTTTTAAGTTTTGCAAAATCATCTTGACCTTGGATAATAATAGGTAGTGTTGAAAGTTTAGCAATCTTTGAATTTGCATTTCCAACAAAACTTATTACTTCTATGTCATTATCTCTTGCTTGTTCTAATATATCAATAAGGCTTTTAGTCTCGCCAGAACGAGATATTGCAAATACTAAAACTTCACCCTTATGTTTTTTAGATAAAAGTTGTGTGTGAGCATTTGCTATACTCCTATATCCATTAACTGATAACCTCTCATTCATATAGTTTGCTATAGTTTGAGATATACCAGTACTTACAAACATTATAAGTTTATTTTCATATTTTTTTAAAATCTTATTAAATGCTTCAAGATTGTTATCTATTTGCTTGTTTGTGTTAGTGTAAATATCTATATTAGGTTCAATATCATCTATTTGAGAAGTATATGTAAAGTGATATATCATATCAGAATATCCTTCAAAATTTAACTTCTTACATAGTTTGTAAACAGTTGTTGTGGATGTATAATTATCCTTTGCAACTTTGCGAATACCAATTTTTTTCAAATCAGAAATATTTTCTTGTAAGTATTTTAAAATAGATGCTTCTGTATCATTTAATTTGTATTTATCACACAAATATTTAAAGTCCATATGTATCACCTCTAAGGTATTATATATGAAAAAAATATAAAGGTAAATAAAAGAAAGGACATTGTATATTATGGAAAAAAAATTTGTTCAAGACCCATGGGCTAGAATAACTACTCGTAATGGACTAGCTGGAGATGAAGTTATATCGTCTCTTCAAAAGTGTATAAGAAGAGGTATGGTTGAAGAAGCTTGTCAATTTGCATACGAAATGTATATAACTTCTCCTCAAATGGAAGAAAAATTATGGAGAAGATTATTAACTATAACTGTTGAAGATATAGGAATGGGAGACGTTAATGCACCTATACTTGTTAGTACTTTAAATGAGTTACGTAAAAACTTCTCTTACGCTGATGGAGATAGACCAATATACTTCATACACGCTATAAGATACTTATGTGCATGTCAAAAGGATCGTTCAAGTGACTTATTAAAAAATATAATGATGAAGAGCTTTGCTATGGGATTTGTTCCTGAAATACCAGATTTTGCCCTTGATAAACATACTGTAAGAGGAGCTGCAATGGGAAGAGATTCATTCCACTTCTTAAATGAAGCTAGTAAGGTTATACCACAAATGAAAGTAGATAATGACTACAAAGAACGTTATGGTAAAATATTAGAAACTTACAAGCCAGAAGAAGCTGTTGAAACAGCATTTAAATTTAACCCATGGCAAGAATAATTTAAGAAGGGATAGAATTATATGAACTCAAATACATTACTTGAAAAATTAGACAGAATTTTATCTCCTATAGGTGCTAAAGTTGGAAACCAAGTACATCTAAAATCTATATCAAATGGTATGATGATGACTTTACCACTTATAGTTGTTGGGTCACTATTTTTAATAATAGCTAACCCTCCTGTAAACCCTGATTTAGTGGATCCTAATACCGCTAATATATTTATGAAGTTTATGCTATCATGGAAGGAGTTTTCAGTAAATAATTATCAAACTTTAACTACTCCGTATAATATGACGATGGGTATTGTTGGTATGATGTCTGCTTTTGCTATAGCTTACTGCTTAGCTGGTGAATATAAAATGAAGGCTGCTATATCTGGTCTTATATCAACTTCAATGTTTCTTATGATATGTGCACCTAGTGTTGATGGAGCTATTTCTACAAGTTTCTTAGGTGCAGATGGTTTATTTATTGCTATAATTATAGGTTTATTATCAGTTGAAATAACTAGATTTGTTGAGTCTCGTGGATGGCAATTTAAATTCCCTGATACAGTTCCACCAGCAGTTACTGCTTTTGTAAATTCTCTACTTCCTTTATTATTAAATATAATTGTTTTATACGGTATCAATATATTAATAATGGCAAATATGGGAGTTGGTATACCAGAAGCTATAATGAAAATTTTAACTCCTGCTTTATCTGTAGTTGATAATATATGGGGATACTTAGCTGTAATAACGTTCGGTAACGTATTATGGCTATTAGGAGTAAATGGTACAAGTATAATATTCCCTATAGTATTTGCTTTAGGTGTCCAAAATACTGGAATTAATGCTGATTTAGTTGCTAAAGGTCAAGATCCAAGTGTAATAATGAACCTTCAAATGTTTAGATTTGCTATTCTTGGAGGAGCTGGAAATACTTTAGGTCTTACTTTACTTATGATGAAGAGTAAGTCTACTCACTTAAAATCTTTAGGTAGACTTGGTATTGTTCCTGGAATGTGTGGTATAAATGAGCCTATAATATTTGGTGGTCCTATAGTATTTAATCCAATATTAGCTATACCATTTATAGTCACTCCTATTATTACTGTAGTTCTTGGATATTTAGCACAAGTTATGGGACTTATAACTCCTGGATACTTAGTTGATCCATCATTTACACCATTCTTTGCTCAAGCATACTTCTCTTCTATGGACTGGAGAAATGTTTTATTTACATTCATACTTGTTCTTTTAAGTGTGATTATATACTATCCATTCTTTAAGGTTTATGAAAAGAATATGTTAGATCAAGAAGGCATAAATAATAACTCTGCTGCCTAATTAATATTTAATTTAAAATGTTAAACTAATACTTTTCAAGAATAAGCAATATAGTAAAAAAATAATGTCTGGATATAATTTATCCAGACATTATTTTTTAAGATTAAAACTATCTAATAGTATTTTATATATCTTATAAAGTCATTACTAACTTATGTTTTAAAAAAACTTATACTGTATATCTAAATATTACAGATTGGTCTTTAATATCACCATGTACTTCTTTATCATTTATTATAACTTTATTATATTTTAAGCTATTTATTACTATTTCATAAGAATTGTATTTTTTATTGTAACCATCATTAGCCAAATATATATTTACATTTAAAGAATCATTAGCTTTTATACTAATATTGTATAAGTTATATTTACCATTTCTGTACTCAAATGATGTTTCATCATCTTGATAGTGTTCATACATAATATCTGATTCATCATCTAAATACACATCTAAAATTAAAGTATACACTTCCTTTTCTCCAATATAATTCATATTTTTGAAGTTAGGAATTATACTACTACATTTTACATAAATTGGACACACATCTAATGGAGTTTCTTTTACAATATACTGTCCTCCATTAAATACTTCTTTTGTCCAATAATCTATCCACTTATCTCCCTTAGGTAAATATATCATTCTAGCTTGTTTTCCTTGTTCTAATACTGGGGCAACCATAATATTTTCTCCAAATAAAAATTGATCATTTATTTCATAGGTTTTATTGTCATTTTGATAATGAAGCATTAAAGGTCTCATTATAGGTAAACCACTTTGTTCACCTTTATAGAATATATCATACATATAAGGTATTAATTTATATCTTAATTTTATATATTTTCTATTTATATCTTCAGTTAATTTATCAAATGCCCATGGTTCTTGGTCTCTTGAATATATTGTTGTATGATTTCTAAATAATGGTGTAAATGCCCCTACCTGAACCCATCTACTTAATAGTTCCGGTGTACAATCATATCCAAATCCTCCAACATCTGTACCACAAAATGCCATTCCACTAAGGCCTAAGTTCATAAGCATTGGTACACTCATCCTTAAGTGTTCCCATGTACTTTGATTATCCCCTGTCCATACAGTTGAGTATTTTTGAGTACCTGAATAACATGCTCTCGTAACTACAAAAGGTCTTTTATTTGTTGCATTTTTTATACCTTCATATGTTGATTTATCCATCATATGACCATATATGTTATGTACTTCTTTATGGTCTTTAATTTTTCCATCTTCATTAAATTTAACATCATCTGGTAAAGGTCCATTAAAACTAGCAGGCTCATTCATGTCATTCCAAATACCAGATACACCATAGTCTATCATAATCTTTTGATTATTAGCCCACCATTTTCTAACTTCACTATTCATAAAATCTGGGAATACAGAATTTCCTGGCCATACCCAGTTTGTATATACTATTCCATTTTTATCAGTTGCAAAGTAATTATTTTCTAAACCTTCATCATATATTTTATATCCTTTATCAACCTTAACACCAGGGTCTATTATGGTAACTAATTTAAATCCATCGTCATTAAGGTTTTCTATCATCTTTTTAGGATTTTTAAATTTATTTTTATCCCAAGTAAATACTCTAAAATCATCCATATATTCTATATCTAAATATATAGTGTCACAAGGTATGTCTTTTTCTCTAAACTTCTTAGCTATTTCATATACATTTTCTTCTGGACAATATGCCCATCTACACTGTTGATATCCTAAAGTCCAAAGTTGTGGAAGTGGAGTTCTTCCTGTTAAATGTGTGTATCCTTTTATTACATTTTTTAAAGATGGACCATATATAAAGTAATAATCTATATTTCCATCAACTGCTGCAAAGTAATAATAATTTGAGTTTTCTTTTCCTAGGTCAAAATGAGTTTCAAATGTATTATCAAAGAATATACCAAATGCTTCTTCATCTTTTAAAGTTATAAAAAATGGAATTGATTTATATAATTTTTCATAGGTTTCACCATGTGGTGTTGGGTCATCTGTATTCCAGTTTATATAATGGCAATACTTTTTATTTAGATGACCACTTCTCTCCCCAAATCCATAAAAGTACATATTATCTTCCATTTTTTTAGGTACAAACACTTTGTATTTTATATGTTCTGTTGGTTTATGTCCTTCTTGAGCTGCTATATCTAATCTTCCAGCACAGTTTTTTACAAAAGGTTCTCTACTCCCTCTATAATCTTCACATATTAATTTTTCATATTTATTGTATATATCAACTTTAAATTCATCATATATTTTTATAATTAGTTCATCTGTTTTTATTGTTATATTATCAATACATCTTTCTACTTCATATTTACAGTGTTGTATTTTTAAGTTTTCTATTGCCTTTGAATCTTGTTCATCTCTAAAATTAGGTACAAAGAAATTTATTATAATAGGACTTATTATATTTATCTTGGCTTCTATATTTTCAAATTCTACTTTTACTATATTCTCATTTACTTTAAAATTTTTTATTTTTCCAAACATATCCCTCTTACGTCTCCTTTATATCTAAAATCTTTTTTAGAATTTTAACTATTATATTTTCTGAAGTTTTGTATTTTATAATATCCTTAAGTGTATATTTCACTGTAATTCATATTACTTTATCTATTTAAATATAATTTTAAAATATAAGGATCTACGCCATTAAGAGTAAATAATACAATATATAGTTATGTATAATTTAAATTAGCACAATGTATTGTGTATATTTTTAGTGCGACTGCCCCTTATATTATTAATAGTAATTTTTGAGTTAGTTATAAGGTTTATACATTGCTTTAACTAAGTATTAGTATTTAAGTATTTATACAATGCACCTATTTTTCCTGAATTATTTTGGAATTTACAAGTGTCTATTGTAACCATATCTAATATTTCTGGATTTAATAATTTTAAATATCTATTGATATTTTCTATTAAATCCTCTCTAGAACTTATTCCCCCACCTAATAAAACCTTTTCTGGAGCAAAACTGTAAACTATATTATATATTCCTATAGCTAAT
>CALFLM010000066.1 GCA_937880075.1 uncultured Romboutsia sp.
CCTTTTTAATCATTGTTATATATTATATAACAATGATTAAAAATCTCATAAGCGTAAATTATAATTAAATATTAAAGAAAGAAGGGATTTGAATAGATATTGTTTAATATATAATTAAACTAAATTTTAAACCACTTGTAAAAAATAAATTAATTTAAAATAGTAATATATTACATACTATAATAAACTCTTTAATGTAAAAAATAATATTAAATTTACATTAAGGAGGAACTAAATCATGAAAAAAGGATTAATACCTGTTACATTAGGAATAGTAGTAACAATGGTAGGTTTATCAGTAGATGCTAATCAATCTAAACAAAGAAAATTTAGATCCAGAGATTACGCAAATATGACAGGAGCTTTATTAGTAGGAGCTGGCGTTGCTCATATTGCATTAGGTGCAATAGATATGTTAAAAGAATAATAAGAAAAGGTATAGGAGAAATTATATATCCTATACCTTTTTTAAGTAAATATTTATTATATTAGGAATATAATCTTAATAATAAATTAAATATTTAATAATCATATTATAATTATAAAGATTAAGAAAGGAGGAAGGTATGAAAAAAAGTATAAAGATATCAGGAGATGGATTTATTAGTGAAGGAGAATACGATGTAGTAAAAATTATGGGAGATGTATCATCTATTGGAAATGTATATGCAAGAGAAGTAAAAATAAATGGAGATGCTGAATTTAGAGGGAATCTAGATTTTGTAAAATTGAATATATGTGGAAATACACATATAAATGGAAATCTTAAAGTAGGACAGGTTAAGATAAATGGAGACATATATGTAGAAACTAATATATACGCAAAAGAAATAAATATAAATGGATTAATTAAAGTAAGAGGCAACATAGAGTGTGAAAATATAACTATAAAAGGTTCTATACAGTGTGACGGTGTATTACAAGCTCAAAGTGTAAGTATCTATCCATATAGTGATTCATATTGTAATGAGATAAAATCATCAAAAATAGAAATACTTAAATATAAGCGTAAATATACTCTAAATTTATATAAAGTAAATCATGGAAAGTTTAATTGTAAATCAATGAAAGGTGATGATATAAAACTAGAAAACTCAGATGTAGAATATATAGAATATACAAAGAATCTTAATATATCTGATGATTGTAAAGTTGAAAAAAGTGTAAAAATAATATAGAGAGGACATCGTGGTAATTTTAGAAGAATATAGACATTTATATAATAAACTAATAATGAAAGTGTGTTAAAATAATTAGAACTTAAATTTAAAAGCTTGATTATTTTAGCACACTTTTTAGTTATAAGTAATCTATGTATTAGACTTTATTTTAATTACTATATATTTGTTTAAATGATTTTATATATTTTACAGTCATAAGATATGAAGCTATTGGTATACCAATTACCATACTAATTATACCTTGAATAATATTAGATGGAACTGAACCTAATGAGATTATAAAACTACCTTGTAAAAATGCACCTGCTAATAAATATCCACATACCATAATTACGACACCAAATAATGTAGCTAATATATTTTTTACTAAATTTGTATTATTTTTAACTATAATACCAACTACAAATCCTTCAAATCCCTTTATTATTAGTGTGAATAAAGCCCAATGTGAATATCCAGTTAAAATATCGGCTAAAGCAGACCCTAATCCTCCAGCAATCATACCTGGTATAGGGCCAAATAAAATTGATGTTACAAAAATAATACTGTCTCCTATATTTACATATCCCTCTGTCATAGGTAATGGTATTTGTATTACCATAGTAGCAATACAAACAAGAGCTATTATAAGTCCATTTAGGACAAGTAATTTAGTTTTGTTATTCATATCTATACCCTCCAATTTATAATCATGTGTTATCTAAATTATACCAACTGTAGTAATTAGATACAATGAAAATTGTATTCATAAAATTTATGGTGGATAAAAAAGACAATACATTATATAGTATTTCTTAATATTGTATAAAAAATTAATGATTTTTACATAATATCAATAAAATATAAATTTATGGGTATATAATGTATTAGAAAATAAAAACACAGAAATTAACACAAAGCGGAGGAAGAATAAATGTCAAATTGTAATTCATGTCCATCAAAAAATAGTTGTAAAAGTCAGGCAACTTGTAATATAAAGAATAATCCAAACAATAATATAAAAAAAATAATTGCTGTTATGAGCGGTAAAGGTGGAGTTGGGAAATCAACTGTAACTGCATTAATGGCTAAAAAATTAAATAAAATGGGATATAAAGTAGGAATACTTGATTCAGATATAACAGGTCCAAGTATTCCAAGACTTATGAATCTTCAAAATAAAAGAGCTATGTCAAATGGAAAGGATATATATCCTATAGAAAGCAAAGAAGGTATAAAGACAATGTCTATAAACTATATGGTAGATAATGAAAATCAACCAATAGTTTGGAAAGGACCTATGATAGGTAACGCTGTAAAACAATTTTATAGTGATGTAATATGGGGAGAGCTAGATTATTTATTAATAGATATGCCTCCTGGAACTGGAGATGTAGCACTTACGGTAATGCAATCTATACCTATAAGTGGAGTAGTTATGGTATCTGTACCACAAGATATGATATCTATGATAGTTGCAAAGGCTGTTAATATGGCAAAAATGTTAAATATAAAGGTACTAGGTGTTGTAGAGAATATGAGCTATATACAGTGCCCGGATTGTGATAAAAAAATAAAATTATTTGAAGGGGAAGAAACTGAAAAATTCCTAAGTGAAATGGATTTAAAACTTTTAGGAGAACTTCCCATGACAAAAGAAATTATTAATATAACTCATAATGGAGTATCAGAAGTTAGTGAGAGTTTAGACAGTATATTAACTAGTATTGTAGATAAAATAAAATAATTAAAAGTAATATTTAAATAATACTTAAAGGTAAGTTTTGTATATATAAGATTGATTTTACATTAATAAAAAGCTTAACTATTAAATTATTTATCTAAATATAGTGAATACGTTAGGTAAAGAATAAAATATAGGTTAATATATATTCATAGATAGAAATAAGCTGATAGTTAAACTATCGGCTTATTTATTTATAAATTCTATACTTTTTACATTGTTTTTATTTATGGCTATAGCACTACCTAAATCTCTTCCTGACATAGTAAGAAAAGGAACATCTTCACCCTTATTAAATTTTTCTAACCAATCTACTAGAGAATTAAAGTTTCTAATATTATCTCTTTCTACAATTCGTACAAAATCGTTTTTAAAGGTTATTTTTATCTTATCATTCATTTTAATCACCATCCTATAATATTATTTACCCAATATATTTGTTACAAACTAAATATATTTGTGAAATGTTTGTAAAGTATTATATTTTAACTTTTATAATAATGTTAGTAATAAAAATCATAATATTAATATTTAAAACTTTATTAAAAAAAGAAGATTTACCGGTAAAATAATTTAATAATTAATTATAAAGATGTTATATTACTTCTTTCTAATTTGTATAATTATTATATAAAGTAGAAAGAAGTGATAATATGAGCTATTTAACTTATCTAAAAATACATCATTTTAAAAGTATAGAAGACCTAGAATTAAAGAACCTATCTCATATAAACATAATAGTAGGAGCAAACAACAGCGGAAAAACATCATTACTTGAAGCTATGTCAATACTTGGAAATGAAAATAGTATAAAAAGTATACTAAATAATATATCAAAAAGAAGTTCTTCGTATCCTTCAAGTTTTGAATTATTCTTAGAAATATTCCCAAGAGAGCAAGAGATAAACAAAAGTATAAAAATTAAATCAACTATAAAAGGATTAACTAGAGAGATTAACATAAATGGAAATATAGTAAGAGATATTGGTATAAACAATGACACAGATAAGGCATTTTTAGGTAATATTAATGTGAAGATAGAAGATAAAATAGTTATAGATAAAAATATTTCTATAGAAGAAAATAAAGATATAAAATACCTCAATGACTATGACATTATAAAGATAGTATATGTTACTCCATATGATTATTACCGAAGTGATTTGATAGAAAGTATAATAGACAATGTAAAAGACAGAGATAAAAAAAATATAATAAGTCTACTTAATATATTTGATCCAGACATAATAGATTTTAAAGTAGTTAAAAAATTTAATTTAGGTAAAAGTTATATCTATATAGATCACAAGGTATATGGTATTACACCTTTATTTAGTTTTGGTGATAGTATAAAAAAGATATTTATACTTTCTACAGCAATGGTAAGTGCAAAAGGTGGAATACTATTAGTTGATGAAATAGAAAGTGCAATACACAAAAATCATATAAATAAAGTGTTTGATAGTATTATAAAAATATGTAATGAATACAAGATTCAACTAATATGCACAACTCATAGTTTAGAAGCTATAGATGGGATTATACTTTCACTTGGAAATCAAATAGACCTATTATCTTGTTTTAGAATAGAGGTATATGATAATAAAACATATTACACAAAGTTTTCTGGCGATAGGTTAAAAGATATTAGAAACTTACTAGGTCAGGATGTGAGATAATGAAAAGTTTTTTATTTTTTGTAGAGGGAGTTCATGATATAAATTGTGTAGCAAGAATATTATTAATAAATGAATTTAAAGAAGTTAGTAATATAAATGATATTCCAGAAATATGGAGAAGTAGAGTTCCAAGAACTTATCCCTTTGTAGATAATAGATTGGACCGATTTATACCAATACCATCATATTTTATAAAAAATAATCTATGTATAGTGATGGTATCAGCCAATGGAGTAGGTAATATTATCAGAGATATAGATTTATACCTTAGTAATATGACTAAGGCTGAGTTAAAGCAAATAAACGGAGTATGTGCAATATTTGATGCTGATCAAAAGTCCGCAAAAGAAGCTTTTGATGAAAGATTTAGAAAGTATAACAAAGATATGGTTATTAAGAAAAGGGATTTTTTAAGTGGCTTATGTAGGATACGAGGAGAAACTATAAATATATATTATTATTTTTTTCCAGATAACTACTCACAAGGAACGTTAGAAAACTTTTTACTTGAGGGTGCTAAGGTTGTTTATAGTGATTTATTAGATAATGTAAGTGAATATTTAGAAAGGGTTGACGATAAATATAAAGAAAACTGGAGTAAATCTAGTGAGAATAAGGTTAAGGTAGGATGCATAGCCAATATATTTCAACCTGGAAGTGCTAATCAGATATCAATAAGATATGATAATTGGATAAGTGAAGAAAGTATAATGTATAGTTCAGTTATAAAAAAATTTTATGACTTTATAATGAATATATTAAAACTTACTTAAAAGTGAAGTATAAATAAAAGGGCTAATTTTTTAGCCCTTTTTAAATTAAAAAATATATAATTGCTTAGATTAAAGTTAAATTTAAGAAATGAATAATAGTATATCATTAGCTATTTTAACGTAGTAAATTTTAACAACCAGAAATTAATTCATATTTATCAAAAATATAGTTGTCAACTGCAATTTTTAATTGGTATAGAGCTTTTTCTAAAATTTTTCTAGGACAAGCTATATTTATTCTCATATACCCATCTCCACCTTCTCCAAATATACGACCATCATTAAGTGCAAGTCGTGCTTTATTAACGAAGAAATCAACTAAGTCATCACCCCTAAGATTTAAATTTCTGCAATCTAGCCATAATAAGTATGTACTATCAGGTATACTTACTTTTATTTGAGATATATTACTATTTATATAATCTACAGCATATTTTATATTTTCTTCTATATAAGTAGTAGCTTCTAAAAACCATTCTTTTCCTTCAGTAAAAGCAACTGTGTTAGCGACTATACTAAATGTATTATTTCTATAGGTTTCTATTTTCTTTAATATAGCATCATATTGATTTTTCATATCTAAATTAGGGAATATTACTGTAGCAACTTGAAGTCCAGCTAAGTTGAATGTTTTAGTTGAAGAAGTACAAGTTATAGTATGTTTTCTTATTTTTTCACTTATAGATGACATTGGAGTATGTTTATTTCCCCATAACATTATATCAGAGTAAATTTCATCAGATATAATAGTTATATTATTTTCTATACAAATATTTGCTATAGTTTCTAATTCTTCTTTTGACCAAACCCTTCCCACTGGATTATGAGGGTTACAAACTATCATAAATTTAGCACCTTCTTTTGCTTTTTCTCTTAAGTCATCAAAATCGATAGAATATTCACCGTTATTTTCTATAAGTTGATTTATAACAACTTTACCACCCCAAGCCTCTATAACATTTTTAAATTCATGAAATACTGGTGGCTGTATAATAACTTTATCGCCTTTATCTAAAAACGTATGCATTAAGTTTGCAAGCATTGGTAACACTCCTAAAGCATGAGACATAAGAGATGTATCTACTTCCCAGTTATTTTTTTCAAGTTGCCATTTTTTTATAGCTTCAAAGTATTCAATAGGTCTAGAAGTATATCCATATATACCTTGCATTACTTTTTCTTGAAGAGCATTTATTATAGGATTTGCAGTTTTAAAGTCCATGTCAGCTATCCATAATGGTATTAAATCGTCTCTACCAAATTTTTCCTTAGTTTCATCATATTTAACTGCATAATTATTTGAGCGATCTATTATTTCATCAAAGTTATATTTCATTTTTAATAACCTCCAAAGTTTAAATTAGTGTTTTATATATAATCTAAAAAATTAGTTACTTCCTTTATTACTATAACTATATAGTAGCACGCAATATATGAGTATAAAATATTAAAAAATGCTATTAATATTGCAAAAAATGCTATTGAGCTAACTAAATACAAGTCAATCATTTTGAGCAGTGGATGTATCCGTAGCGGTAGCAATGATATATCTTTGGCGAAATGAAGTGTTTCACCGACACGTCTCTAAAGCGAAGTGAATTTTTTATACGTTAAGAAATTAATACTAATTTATATAAAATTTTGATGACACATATCCTAAGGAAATAAGATTATTTAATTTATAAAATTGATATTATATAAAACTCGTGTATAATAATTAGATAGTCAAATACTTCAAATAACCAATTTTATAATAAGGAGAGGATACTTTGATAAATAAATTAAATGAATTGGATTTAGATATAAAAAGATGTGAAACGGTATTACGAGAAAATAATTATTTAGAAATTGTAATAGCAATAGAAGAGCTTCATGATAAGTATAAAAATACTATAGACTCTGTATCTAACATAAGTAGCAATATAGTTTGGAACTACAGTAAAAAAGACATAGAAAATATACAAAATTATTTAAAGGAATATAAAGATGAACTAATTTTTAAGGAAAAACAAAAAAATATAGATGAAAAAATTAAAGATTTAAGAATTTATATAGAAGAGAATGATATCTTAGAAAAACCTAATTTAATAGAGGTTATTAACTTTATAGAAGATATAAATGATGATTTAAGTTTAGATGAAAAATGGAGTAAATTAAAAGGGTGTTTAGAGTTAATAAAAAATCAAGAAAGAAAAATAGGTATACAGCTATTAGAGATAATAGTACTTGCTTCTAAATAGGTAACTTAAATGATTTATTATTTAATATTTGTAAACATAATTGGATTACTGTCAATGTATTTAGACAAATACTTTGCTAAAAATAATATGTATAGAATTTCTGAAAAGACTATTTTTTTAATAGCTATTATGGGTGGTTCCATAGGAAGTATTATAGGGATGTATCAATTTAGACATAAAACTAAACATAGACAATTTACTATAGGTTTGCCTGTTGTAATATTTACTCAAATAATGATATTAATTTACTACATATAGGAAGGGTTAAAATAAATAGATCTAAATAAATTAGATATTAGTATTAATTTATTT
>CALFLM010000067.1 GCA_937880075.1 uncultured Romboutsia sp.
TGAATTTACAGGAAGAGTAATGGATGGAAGAAGATTCTCAGAAGGATTACATCAGGCAATAGAAGCTAAAGAAAATCTAGAAATACAAAATGAATCAAAAACATTAGCAACGATAACGTATCAAAACTACTTTAGAATGTATAATAAACTATCAGGTATGACAGGTACGGCTAAAACTGAAGAAAATGAATTTATATCAACTTATAACTTACCAGTGGTACAAATACCTACAAATAAACCTGTTATAAGAAAAGATTTGGAAGATAAATTATATAAAACTGAGAAATCAAAATATTTAGCAGTTTTAAAAATAATAGAAAGTATACATTTAACAGGTCAGCCAATATTAGTAGGAACAGCATCAATAGAAAAATCAGAGATATTATCATACTTACTAAATAAAAAAGGACTAAAACACCAACTTTTAAATGCAAAAAACGACGAAGAAGAAGCTAATATAGTAGCAAAAGCAGGAAAACTACATTCAATAACAATTGCTACAAATATGGCAGGTAGGGGAACTGACATATCTCTTGGTGGTGGAGATAAAGAAGAAGAGAAAAAAGTAAAAGAACTTGGTGGATTATATGTAATAGGAACCGAGCGTCATGAAAATAGAAGAATAGATAATCAGTTAAGAGGTCGTTCTGGGCGTCAAGGAGATCCAGGAACTTCAATATTTTATGTTAGTTTAGAAGATGAAGTAATGAAGCATTATGGAAGCTCTAAATCAAAAAAAATAGCAGAAAAACTAGATGATGAAGAAGAAATAAAAGATAAAAAACTACTAAAAGTTATAGAAACTTCTCAACAAACATTAGAAATGAAAAACTTTGGAATAAGAAAAAGTGTACTTGAGTATGATAATGTAATAAATAAACAAAGAGAATTAATATATACAGATAGAAAAAAAGTTATAAATGGAGATTATTTATTTAATCATATAAATGAAATGATAGAAAGTGAAGTTAAAGAAATATATAATGAATACATATCAGATAGTATAGAAAAATATATAGAAGCTATTACAACAACGTTTAGCTTAGATAAACATAATAAAGAATTAAATTTAGAAGATAAAAAATATAATGAAATAGTAGACTACACTATAAGTATAATAAAAGAAGTATATAAATCTAGAGAAGATTTAATAGGAAGTGAATCTATGAGAGATTGGGAAAGAAAAGTTATACTTCACTTTGTAGATAATTATTGGATAGATCATATATATGAAGTTGAGCAACTTAAAAAAGGAATAGGTCTTTTAGCAGCAGGACAAAAGGACCCAGTTAAAGAATTTACAGTTCAGTCATTTGATATGTTTGATGATATAAATAAAAATATAAATAAGGATGCTCTTAAACATTTATTTGCATAAGTAAAAAAGGACTATGATAAACCATAGTCCTTTTTGTTGAGGAATACGCTAGAGAGATATATATTCTTTCTAACGTAATTTAATTATATATTAAAAATATGAAAAAATAAACCCCTTGATATAAAAAAAATAAAATAATTATAAAAAAATAAAATAATTTTATTTTAAATAATTAACAGTAAAAAAATGTCGAAAAAGGTAGCTAAAAATGTTGAAAACAATAATAAAATGAAGAAAATTGTCGAAAGAGATATAAAAATGTAAAAAAAAACAGAAATGTGACGAACGAAAAATAGGTAAAAAATGTATATTATTCTTGACAAATGGATAGAGAGTATATTAAGATAATTAACGAGGAATACGCAATAAGAATAAAATTAAAGTTCAAATAGAGAGAATAAATACATAATTTGGAGGGAATAAAACAATGAAAAACAAAAAAAGTATAGCAATGGCTATGGCTGCAGTTTCAAGTTTTGGTGCAGTTGCTCCTGCATTTGCAAACGAAGTAGCACCATTAGTATTAACTGACACAACAGTAGACTACAGATTATCAAATGGAGAAGCTTTAGTGAAGGATGGAAATGGTGAAGTAAGAGTAGTAAAGGGAAGAGATTCACTTTATAATGATAACTTTACACCAAATGATAAATCTGATGATACTTTAAAGACTGAATTTAAAGATGCAAAAATATTAGTAAGTAAAAATACTAATGATAAAGATGATACAAATGATTTATATGTTTTAGTTAAAAAGGCATCAAGTACATCAAATATAACTATGGAAAAAGCTAAACTAGATGTAATGATAGCTGAGATAAAAGATTATAAAGCAAAGGGTGCAACTGTAACTGTTGGAACACCTACAAAAGCAAGGATAGAGGAAGATAAAACTAATCAAACTTATAAATTTAAAGATAGTGAAATAATAGTTACTGTAACTCCTAAAGGAGAAGTTGCAAAACAATATACATTTAACGGTATTCCAGGAGTAGAAGGAGAAACACCAGCAGATGAAAATCCATTTGATCAAAAAGATGGTAAAGTTAATGTAAAAGTAGTTGATGAAAAAAATTTAACAGCTGATGAAAAAACAGCATACTACAACTTAAATAAATTTAAATTTGTAGCTGAGCAAAATAAAGACAAATTTGATTTTGTTAAAGAGCAAGATGATAAGAATAACAAGAACTTAATTGTAAAAGTTTACAAAAAAGGTGTTAAACAAGAAGATAAGAACATTACGTCTAAAATGACAATAGAAAACTTTGGTGATTTAAAAAAAGAATTAGTAATAAATATGGCTACAACTAATGACTTTGGAAGTCATTGGGCAAAAGAACAAATAGTTGAAGCTATGTTAAAAGGACAAGTAGATGCAGCTGAAAACTTTAGACCACAAGATGGTATAACAAGAGCAGAATTTGCTAAAATAGCTTGTACTGTATTTGGAATAGAAACTAATAAATCATATACTGAGCCATTCAATGATGTAAGCAAAGCAGATGGATGGAAATATGATTATATAGCTGCATTATATAATAAAAAAGTAGGAAATGAAAGTGTAATACAAGGTGATGGAGAAAACTTCAGACCTAACGATAAAATAACAAGACAAGAAGTAGCAGTTATAGTAGCTAAATTAACTTCAAATAAAGCTATAGAAACTGTAGGAAAAGATGTTAATGGAAATAATGTTAACAAAATTGTTAAAACTAAATTTAAAGATACTAAATCAATAGCAGATTGGTCAGATGAATCAGTACAATACTTAAATGAAACTGCTAAATATACAAATAATAAAGGTGAAACAAAAGCAATAGTTGAAGGCGATAATGGATACTTCAATCCAACTCAAGCTATAACAAGAGCAGAATCTTTAGTTATGGTACAAAGAGCAGCATCAGCTACTACTAAATAATAAAAATAATTAATACATTTAGATATAGAGAGACTAATTTTAGTCTCTCTTTTAAATATAAAATATTAGGGGGATATAAGATGAAAAAATTAAATATAACAATACTATCATCAATATTACTAACTACATCCTTATTAACAATAAAATCAAATGCACAAGACAACACATATCAAACCTATAAAAAGCCAATACCTAAAACATATAACTTACAAGAGTTACCTAAAGAAGTTCAAGAAGACATACAAAGTATACAAAACATTAAATATTTAAAATTAAAAACTTCTTCAGATTATGAAATAGCCATATCAAATGATGATGGAACATACTCATACGTACAAAGCGAAGATAATTTAAATTCAGCTATAGATATAGCCAATAATTTAAAAAATACAAAAAATCAAGGTATACCAGTAGTAATAAACAAAGAAGGAATAATAATATACGCAACAGAAGGAATAGGCAGAATTGTAAAAATAATAGATGGAAATGTAGATACAACAAATAACTATACTACTAGCGTATATAAAACTTCAGGACTTAATAGCCCTGAACATACCTATATAAATCATGGATATATAGATGATGTACCTATAATAGAAGACAATGGACAAGTTGTAAAAATAGAAGTATCAGGATACACTGGATATATAAAAAAACAAGAAGATGATGGAAGTCTAAATATAATAACAGTTCCAATGAATCAAGTAAATAATTTAAGTCATTATACTGTAAATACTAACAACGAATTAGTTCATGCTATAAGCTCAGATATTACATCAACGCCAAAATATTCTTATCAAACATTAGGTCCTGCACCAAGTTTTATGAATCAAAATACAAAATACTATAGTTATGATGGAAATTATTTTTATACAGATATAAATCAATTAATATTAGATGCTAAATTAGATAACCATAATAATGCTATAAATAGTAATAATCCTTATTATAATTACTATCAATATTTACCTGGAAGAAGTAAAACATCTTATACAGCAGATGATATAAATAGATATTTTGAACAATATACACCAAGTGATAGTTTACTTAGAAATACAGGGAGTTATTTTATAAAAGCTCAAAATGAATATGGAACTAATGCAGCTTTATTAGTGGGGATAGCTATGAATGAATCAGATAGGGGAACTTCTAATCTAGCTAAAACTAAATTTAATGTATTTGGTGCAAATGCAAAAGATGGATACGTTGAAGGTGCTGATAAATTCTCTAGTATAGAAGAATGTATAATAAGAGTTTCAAATTATTCTTTTTCAAATGGATATTTTAATCCTAAGTCTTGGAAGTACAATAGCTCATCATTAGGAAATAAAAATTTAGGGGCAAATGTTCGTTATGCATCAGATCCATTCTGGAGTGAAAAGGCTATAAATCGTATATATCAATTTGATAAATTCTTAGGTGGAGATACAGGGCTTAAAGATTATAATAGGTACTTATTAGGTATGTACACTAATGCAACTAGTTTAAAAAATACTTCAAATAAAGAGCTATATAGTATATTACCACAAAATACTAGAACAAAAAATACTTGCAAAGGACAAGTAGGAGATACAACTATTATACTAAATGAGAAGGATAGTAATAATTATAATATAAGACCTGACAGAATAGTTCCTATTACAGAAACAAATATAAATGGAGATGGAACTTATTTATGGGATAGAGAGGGTATTGTAAACAAAACTAATATAAAAATAATCAATGAAAAATCAAACCCTAATACTGATTTTACCAATCACTGGGCAAAGTCTTATATAATTGATGGAATGAATAAAGGATGGGTAGATACTACTAACGCTTTTAATCCAGAAAACTTTATAACTAGAGCAGAATTTATAAAAATTGTTAATAGAGCATTTAATATCACTCAAATAGGACAAGAAAATTTTAGTGATGTAAATCCAGGAGACTGGTTTTATAATGAAGTTAGAATAGCTACTAATGCGGGATATATAAATGGAAGAGGAGATGGAATATTTGCACCATATGATCCGATAACTAGACAAGAAGCAGCTAAGATTATAGGTTATATAACTAATAAAATTGAATATAACTTTACTTACTTATCAGCTTTTAATGATGGAAATTTAGTACTAGATTGGGCTAAACCGTATGTAGAAGGAGTTTTAAAAGCAGGATATATGAATGGATATGCTGAGGATAATACTTTTAAACCAACTAGTAATATAAAAAGAGCAGAAGCTGTAACTATTTTATCTAGAACAAAGAAGTAGTAATTTAAGATATATAGGAATAAAGGGGCTGTCGCACTAAAAAAATATATACAATATGTTGTGTTAATTCAAATTATGCATAACTATATATTGTATTATTTACTCTTAATGCGACAGCCCCTTTTTACGTATAAGGACATTGAGGATATATTGAGGAATTGATAAGTAAAATGTATTTATTATTGGAAATTTGGTGAAAAA
Organism: uncultured Romboutsia sp.; assembly: GCA_937880075.1. GTDB lineage: Bacteria > Bacillota > Clostridia > Peptostreptococcales > Peptostreptococcaceae > Romboutsia. The sequence continues at coordinate 5,756 of CALFLM010000067.1, forward strand.
TACTATAAAGTGATGAAGGAATGTTAGTCAAATTTGTATATAAAACTGATAAACTTAACTAGAAAGATACTTTACTAAAGATTAGGGGGAATGAAGAGTGAAGCGTATAGTTAATAGTATAATATCAGTTATATTGGCTATATCAATGGTATTTTGTACAAATTTGATTAATGTAAATGCACAAGAAAGAAGTACTAAATCATCTAAAGGACAGTATTTAATAATTAACTCAAAGAAAAACAAATTAGGGTATTTTAAAGATGGAGTATTGGTTAAAGAGTTTTCTGTTGCAACAGGAAAATCATCAACACCAACACCACAAGGAAAGTTTAAAATAGTGAATAAAATAAAAAATAGACCGTATTATAGTGGTGGAATTCCTGGAGGAAGCCCTAAAAATCCACTTGGAGATAGGTGGTTGGGGCTTCATGTAGGAGCTACTTACGGTACTACCTATGCAATACATGGAAACAATAATGCTAGTAGTATAGGTAAGCATGTAAGTGGTGGATGTATTAGAATGCATAATAGTGAGATAAGATGGTTATTTGAGCAGGTTAATGTAGGGTCGTATGCTATAATTGACTATTCTGATAAAACATTTGTTCAAATTGCTGCTAAATATGGAATAAATTTAGGAAACCCTAGTAGTGAGTCTCAAAATATAAAAAACTTGAAAAATGCATATAAAGAGTTTTCTAGTTATAATGGAATAGATTTATTAAATAAAAATAGTATAATAACAAATATAAATGATGTAGAAAGTATCTTATCATCTAAATATAATTATATAAATGCATATAATAAACTAAATTCTAGCGAAAAGAATAATACTGAAGTTAAAGAAATAAATACTAATTTTAATAGAATTATAGAATTAGTTGAGTTTGCTCAGGCTAGTATACGATTTTATAATAATATAAGTATAAATGCAGATTATATTGCTCAAGATATAGATTGGACTAGAAGACTTAATACACATGATAGTGATGAACTTGGAACAAGAGGAAAAGCACTTAAAGAGTATAATGATATAGTTGTTTTTGAAAATAAAGATAATTCAGCAAGGGTTAAATATTTGGATAAAATATATACTGAAAGTGTGCTATTTTTAAATGTAATTGAATATATATATAATGGAGATATAGATAATGCAAGATCTACAGCAAGATTAATAACTGATAGTAGACTAAACTCTGTAGCAAATATGGAAATAAAAAAGCAAAGTGATATAATAGATCATTGGGCAGAATTAAATATAAAACAGGCTATGGAAAATGGGTGGATAGATACTACGAATACTTTTAGACCTAATGATAGTATAACAAGAGCAGAGTTTATTAAAATAGTAAATAGAAAATTTAATTTTACAGAAGTTGAAGATATTATATTTACTGACGTAGATAAAAGTGCATGGTATTATGAAGAAGTACAAAAGGCAGTTAAAGCAGGATATATAAAAGGTAATGGAGATAATACTTTTGAACCAAATGCTAAAATAACGAGAGAAGAAGTTGCAGTAATTATAACTTCGATAATGAATAACAAACAAGAAAATTTAGAAAAAATATTTTGGTATAAAGATTATGATATGATATCTTCATGGGCGACAAGTTCTTTAGAAGGGGCTGTGAGCAATGGATATATGGGAGTATTAGAAACACATCTTAGACCGAAAGATAATATAACTAGAGCTGAATCTGTAGTAACCTTACAAAGGGTAAAATAAATGAAAAAGTATAGCTAAATTTTTAAAAATTTAGCTATACTTTTTCATTTATTTATTAAAATTATATACAACTAAGACGAAAAATGGTAAAATTATAATTATAATAGTGCGAACTGCCATTTAATAGAAAAATATCAATAAATATCTTAATAGATATATACATTATTGTAAAAAATATAAAACAAAGAGAAAAAGGTTAAAAAATATATTATAAAGTTAGGAGGTATATTGTGGATAATAAACTTATATATAATAAAGTTGCAAGTTTAGCTACAGTATCTGATATGGAATCATATAAAGAAATAAATTTTATATACAAGTTTATAAAAAGGGTTTTTGATATAGTATTTTCTATATTAGGGATAATTGTATTATCTCCAATATTAATAATAGTATCAATACTTATAAAATTAGAATCAAAAGGGCCAATAATTTTTAAGCAATTAAGAGCAGGGAAAGATAGTAAGCCTTTTTATATATACAAATTTAGAAGTATGAAAATAGAAACACCCAACATAGCTACAAATGATTTTACTGATTCACATGTATATATAACTAAAATAGGTAAAATAATAAGAAAAACAAGTATAGATGAAATACCGCAACTTTTTAATATATTAAAGGGAGATATGAGTATAGTTGGTCCAAGACCAGTTATATTAGAGGAAGTTGACCTAATTGAGTTAAGACAATCATATAGTGTAGATAAAATATTACCAGGAATTACGGGATGGGCTCAAATTAATGGACGAGATAATATAGGAAATGAAGAAAAAGTTAAATATGATTATGAATATTTATTGAATAAGAGTTTTATAATGGACTTATATATTATAGTAATGACAGCCTTAAAGGTTTTAAAAAGATCGGATATAAAAGATTAAAAATTTTAGTATAACCTATTGTTTTATAAGCAATAGGTTATACTATTTATAGAGATAAAAGATGGAGGATTATATGAAAGTATTAATTTCTGGGTATTATGGTTTTTATAATATAGGAGATGAAGCCATACTCAAATCTATAATAGAGGCACTAAGAAACGAAGATCCTAATATTGACATAGTAGTACTATCAAATGACGTGGAATATACAAAAAGTACATATAAAGTAAATGCTATTAATAGATGGAAATTAAATGATATATATAAAGAATTATTAAAATGTGATGGGCTTATAAGTGGAGGAGGAAGTTTATTTCAAGATGTGACAAGCTCACGATCAATACTTTATTATACTGGGATAATATGGCTTGCTAAACTTGCTAAAAAACCTATTTTTATTTATGCTCAAGGCGTAGGTCCTATAGAGAAAAAAAATAATAGAAAAATCGTAGGTAGATTTTTCAACAAAGTAGACTATATAACTATTAGAGATAAAGAATCAAAATTACTTCTTAATTCTATCGGAGTAAGAAAAGATATAGATTTAGTGCCGGACCCAGTTATGGGATTTAATATTGAAAACTATGAGTTTAAGCTTCCAAAATATTATATAAATGATGACTATATAACAGTTAGCATAAGAGACTGGAAAAAAAATAATAGCGAATTTCAAAAAAATATAGCTTTAACTTGTGATAAAATAGTTGAAAGTGGAATTAATGTAGTATTTGTACCTATGCATGGAAAATATGATGAAACAATATCAAAACAAGTAGCTAATCTAATGATACATAATGCAACAGTACTTTCTAAAGATTTAACTATGGAAGAAAAAATGATGTATATAAAAGGATCTAAACTTATGATTGGAATGAGACTTCATGCACTTATATTTGCAGCAACTGTTTCAACTCCAATGATAGGTATATCTTATGATCCTAAGATTGATTCATATTTAAATCTTATACAACAGCCATCAATAGGAAATGTAGATACCGCATGGAGTCCATTAGATCTAACAAATATGGCGTTGGATATAATATCTAATTATGAAATAGAAAAAATAATGCTAGAAAATAAAACATTTAAACTAAAATCATTAGCACCATATACAGCTAAAAAAGCGTTAGAGACATTTAAGAGAAAATAGGAAATTAATAAGGAGAAAATTATGAGTAAAGTAGCAAAGGCAGCAGTTGGCCTTATGATAGTTACCATACTATCGAAAATAATAGGTTTTGCTAGGGAACAGGTACTATCATTTGTATACGGTGCAGGTATGTATACTGATATATATTTTGCAACGATGAATATACCAAATGTTATATTTGCAGCAATAGGTGCTGCATTATCTACAACATTTATTCCATTATATTGTGATATAAATGCGAATTTAGGAGAAAAAAAATCTTTAAAATTTACAAATAATATATTAACTATTGTATTTATTATCTGTACACTAATTGCTATATTAGGCTTTATATTTACAGAACCATTGCTTAAAATATTTGCTTTTGGTTTTGAAGGGGAGAGACTTGAAATAGGAATCAAAGTTACAAGAATATTGATATTTAGTGTAATATTTATAGGAATTTCAAATGTACTGACTGCGTATTTACAAGTTAAGAATAACTTTACCATACCGGGATTAATAAGTTTACCTCAAAATATAATTGTTATAATATCAATTATATTAAGTGCAAAGTATGGGCCTTATGTCTTGATTTGGGGAACATTAATAGGTATATTAAGCCAAGTTATATTCCAGTTACCATTTGCATATAAAGCAGGATATAGATTAAATCTTCATATTGATTTAAAAGATAGTCATTTAAAGAAGATGCTTGTTTTAACAGGTCCTGTTTTTGTTGGTGTAGCAGTGAATCAAGTTAATATTATGGTAGATAAGAACTTAGCATCTTTATTGCCGGAAGGAAGTATATCAGCTTTAAACTTTGCAGATAAACTTAATAACTTCATATTAGCACTTTTTATTACGTCAATAGTAGCAGTAGTCTATCCTATGCTTTCAAAATTATCGCATGAAAATAATAAAGAAAAGTTTAGTGAGTATATTGTAAAGAGTTCAAATAGTATAATACTTTTAGTTATACCTATATCAATAGGTGCTATTGTACTATCTAAACCTATAGTTAAATTACTTTTTGAAAGAGGGGCATTTGATGTGAGTGCTACATTAATGACTGCAAGTGCATTATCAATGTATTCAATAGGATTAGTAGCATATGGACTTAGAGATATAATCAACAGAGTATTTTATTCTTTACAAGATACAAAGACACCTATGATAAATGGTGCAATAGCTATGGGGTTAAATATAGTTTTAAATATAATATTTGTGAAATTTATGGGGCATTCAGGACTTGCTTTAGCTACAAGTTTATCTGCTCTTATATGTACTTTCTTATTATTTTATAGTTTAAGAAAAAAAATAGGGGACTTTGGTCAGGAAAAAATATTAATAACTGCTATAAAGTCACTTCTATCAGCAATTTTAATGGGTATATGTGTTATTTTTGTTCATAAATTTATTATAAATTATACGGGAGAGAGATTTATAGGACAAGTTATTTCTATATTTGGGTCAGTATTAGCAGGGGTAATAGTATATGGAATATCTGTGATAATTCTTAAAATAGAAGAAGTATCTATGATATTTAATTTGTTAGTAAAAAAAATAAGAAGATAAAAACATAGACCTGCTAATAGATATTAGTGGGTCTATGTTTTAGTGTATAAAAAAAAATACATTTATGGTACAATTATTTTGTATGCTATAAATTAATATGGATGATAAAATACAATTTATTATAAATATATACAAAAAATATAAATTATTTAAGGAGGAAAAAATGTCAAATATTTTAGAAAAAAAGTTTATTTATTTATTTATTATTTTACAACCAATACTAGATTTGTTGACATCTTTTATGAGTAGAAATATGGACTTACCTTTAACAATAGGTATAGTAGCCAGAAGTCTATTTATGGTATATATGTTTATGTATGCATTATTTGTTTATAGACCACAAGGGAGAATTTATAAATACTCTAGATGGATACTAGTAGGTATAGGTGTATATATAATTACTTTTTTAGGGTATACACTGTTAAGTAAAGACACATCTATAATTACAGAAATAAAAGGTGTCATAAAACTATTTTATTTCCCTATAGTATTAACTGGATTATTTATAATTAATGAAAAAGATAGGTTAGAGATTTCAAATAACTTTTTGATGTATTTATTATTAGGTTATACAGGAGTAATATTTATTGCAACAATAACAGGAACTTACTTTAGAAGCTACAATGAATATTTATATGGTTTGGGGACAGTAGGATGGTTCTTTGCGGCAAATGAAATTGGATCTATAATTGCTATACTTACACCATTTACAATAATTAATATTATAGAAAATAAGCTTAACATAGTTAATATTATATCTATAATATTGTGTATTTTATCCTCTTTATATATGGGTACAAAAGTTCCTTTTATAGGGTTTATAGGTACTTTAGGTATATTAATGGTATATACAATATTTACATATATATTCACAAGAATAAAAAAAATATCGACTTCATTAAATTATAAGAAGATAAGTGTGTGTGTAATTACAATAGGTATTGTATTTTGTGGGTTATTTTATAAATCACCTGTATATAAGAATTTGATGTTTAACTATGGACATATTGTACACAAAATTGTCAAATTTATAGAAGGACCAAAAGATAAAAATCCTGCTACTAAGCCTATGAATCCAAATGAAGAAATCGTAGTAGTAGAACCAGATGAAAAAGAACCAGAAATCAATATGCATATAAATCAAGATGACTTAGTAGGTTCATTGTTAAGTAACAGAACTGCAGTTGCTGAAAAAATTAAAAATATATATAAGAAGTCATCTATAGTTGAAAAATTAATAGGACTTGGTCACGTAATAGAGATAGAACCAGGAGTATCTACAGATAAAACTATAGAAATGGATCAATTAGATATATTTTATAGACATGGTATAGTAGGTACAATATTATACTTTGGACAGTTAATAATGTTGATGGGGATTATAATAAAATCATTGTTTAGAAATTCGAGATACTTATTAGATTTAGATGTTACAACTTGTATTATATCTATATTATTAGGTATAGCAATAGCTTTCTCATCAGGACATGTTTTAACTGCTCCTGCAGTAAGTATTTTTATAATACTTTCAATAATAAAACTATACAATAAAGTGGTAGAAGGGAATTGGTATGAAAATTTCGATAATAATGCCGACGTATAATGATAGTAGCACTATAATAGATACGATTGATAGTGTTGCTAATCAAAGTTACAATAATTGGCAACTGATTATTATGAATGATGGTTCTACAGATAATGTAGAAGATATAATAAAACAATATAGAAATAATAGTATTCATAAGGAAAAAATAGAATACTATAGCCAGAAGAATCAAGATCAATTAAATGCTATAAGGAACTGTATAGATTATATTAAGGGTGAATTTGTTTATATACTTCACTCTGATGATTTATTACCAGATGATAATTTCTTTATGCGATTAGTAGAAAAAGTAAAAGCAAATCCAGATACTAAAGTATTTATAGGCAATTTAATTACTATTGATGAAAATAACAATATAACTGGAAAATTAGAAGTATTAAAGTACTCTAAAGATAAAAAGATACCACCCACTTTAATGCTATGGTTAGGTAGAAATTTATATGTAGATGTAATATTTGCTAAAAAGGAAACCTTTATTACGGAGATTTATAATTCTTATTTAACATGGAATATGCCGTTTTGGATAAATTTATCAGAAAAAGCTGATATGCTCGATGTAAAAAGTGTAGATTTTCCGATGCTAAAATATAGACTTCATAGTGGAAACTATATAAATAACGAAATTGGAAAATTAAATGTAATAAATGGTGAATTAAGAACTGTAACTAGACTTATGGAATTTTATAATATACCTATGTATAAGACACAATTTTATATATATAGAATTTTTAGCAAATTAAAATTAGCATCTAATTTCTCTCCATTATACTTCAATAGAGAAGAAAAAAATAAAGGAGCTATAGTAGAATTTGTTATACAAAAAAGATTTGGAAATGAATATGATAAAAATATATTTCTTAAGGGACTGGTAGAATTTTATAAATCTGATGTAAGTAGAAAAATATATATAGAAGATATTGACAAAAATGAATTTATATATAAAGGAAAAGATATGAGATTGTTCAATAATAGATTACTAAACAATGAGTTATCAAAGCTTTATTTATATATAATCAACGAAATGAAAATAGGATTTAACGAAATAGTGGTTAATAATAAAGATGATATTTATAAGGTTATTGATATAACTAAGTTCTTATGTTTATATCCATATGTAAAAGTATCATTAAAAAATAATATTTAGAGGTGAAAATATGGCAATACCTAAGATAATACATTATGTTTGGGTTGGAAATAATGAAAAATCTAAAGATATAAAAAGATGTATGGAAACTTGGAAAAAGCATCTAAAAGATTATGAAATTATAGAATGGAATGAGAAAAATTTTGATATAGATTCTAATAAATTTGTAAAAGAGGCTTATGAAGCTAAAAAATGGGCTTATGTTAGTGATTATATAAGAGCTTATGCTATATATAACTATGGCGGGATATATTTAGATACAGATGTATTAGTTGTTGATAATTTAGACTCATTATTAGATAATAGAGCATTTGTAGGATATGAAAATCCACAATATCCATTTACTGCTGTATTTGGAGCAGAAAAAAATCATCCGTTTATAAAAGATATGTTAGATTACTATGATAATAAATCCTTTGAATTTGATAAGAACAATCAGTACGATAAAGTAAATACAAAGACGGTATCAGATATACTTATAGAAGACTATGATTGCAAGATAGGAAACCAAGAGCAAATGCTAAGGGAAGGGATAAAAGTATACAAAGATGATGTTCTTTGTAATCCATCTGTAAATTCAAAAACAATACATATATTTACTGGAACATGGCTAGAAGGAAATAGTAATTTTGTAAGAAATATAAATAAATTTATAAAACTAAGGCTTACTAATAAGTCTAGGTTAAAATTATATTCATATTATCGAAATATAAAATCTAAATAGTTTAATTAAGGAGATTAATATGAATTTTTTATTGAGTTCAAATTTAATAGTTGGTTTTATACTGATACAGCCAATCTTAGATTTATTAACTTCACTTGCGATTAGGAATATGGAACTACCTATAACATTAGGTCTAGTAGTAAGAAGTTTATTCATGGCGTATTTATGTATTTATGTATTAGTTACTAAATCTAATAATAATAAATTAATAAAGTATTCAAAGATATCTTTAAGTATGATATTAATTTATATAACATTTTTTTTAGTATTTACTATATTTAATAAGGATAGAAGTTTGATTTTAATTGAAGTAAAAGGAATAATAAAATCTTTTTACTTTCCAATAGTTTTATGTGGATTGTTTGTCTATAATCAAAAAGATAAAATTAATATATCTAATAAGTTGTTAGTTTTAACATTAATGATATATACATCAATAATATTTATAGCAACTGTAACAAATACATACTTTAATAGCTATAACAGTAATGGATATGGTTCGGTAGGATGGTTCTATGCAGCTAACGAAATAGGATCAATAATTGCAATATTAATTCCTTTTACTATTTCTAGTTTAGTAAATGATACAGATAGATTGTTAAACATCTTGGCATGCGCAATATGTATAGCAAGTACAATGTTTTTAGGAACTAAAGTACCATTTTTAGCTTTGGGTGGAACTACAGTACTTATAATAATTTACTATATAATCCTTAATATATATAATAAATTTAGTTCTTATTATAAAAGAGATTTTAATCTGAAAAGAATAATATTAATGATGTCTACAATATTAATATCTATGATATTAATATTCCCGTTTTCTCCGTTATATAAAAATATACAACGTAATTATGGAGATATTATACAAAGAATAGTGAATAATATAAGCCATAATAAAGGAGCCCAAAATACTCAAATAGAAGATAAAGATAACTTAGAGCCTGTTAGCAAAGATGAAATAGTAACAGCTGTTTTAAGCAAAAGAACTATATATGCAGATATTATTAAACAAAAATTTAATCATAGTAGTTTAAGAGAGAAACTATTTGGCATTGGTTATAACGTTGAGATTAAAGATGAGATTTATACAAAAAAGACAATAGATTCTAAACAATTAGAATTATTACAAAAACTTGGTTTTATAGTTGAAATAAATGACGAGGTATATACACAAAAAACTATAGAACTAGATCAATTAGATATTTTATATAGACATGGGATATTAGGGTTTATTGTTTACTTTGCTCAATTTTTAGTAATTATTTTACTTATAGCTAAGCAAATAATTTTTAAAAGAAAATACTTATTAAATTTAGACATAGTTATATGTATTATAGATATAGTATTGGCACTAGGAATAGCATTCACAGCAGGACATATATTAACTGCACCGGCTGTAGGTTTCTTTTTGATAACATCAATAATAAAACTGTATAATGAGATATTCAATAAAGTAGTATAAATAATAAAAGGATGAATTGAGGTGTTTGTTTTGTGTAAAGTTACAATACTTGCACTGCACTTAGGATATGGTGGAGTTGAAAAAGCAATATCATCGCTTAGCAATATTTTAATTGATAAATATGATGTAGAAATTATATCAGTTTATAAATTATATGATAAGCCAGCTTTTTATATTGATGATAGAGTTAAAATAAAATATCTATTAGATACTGAATTATCACCAAATAAAAAAGAACTTAAAGATGCTATAAAATCTAAAAATCCGATTAAGATTTTAAGTGAAGGTCTAAAAAGTGTGAAAATATTAAAACTTAAATCTTCTAAAATGATTGATGCAATAAAAAATATTGATTCAGGTATTGTTATATCAACTAGAATAGAACATAACAAACTGTTATCGAAATATGGAAATAAGAATTTAATAACTATAGCTCAGGAGCATACTTATCATAATGAAAATGAAAAATATATAAAAGATTTAGTTGAGTCGTGTGAAAATATAGATTACTTTATGCCGGTATCACAAATGCTAACGGATTTTTATAAGAAATATTTTGAAGGTACAAAAACTAAATGTGTATTTATACCTCATAGCTTAGACCATATTCCAAGCGAGGTATCATCATTAGAAAGTAAAAAAATAATTTCGATTGGAAGATTATCTCCGGAAAAAGGATTTGATGATTTATTAGATGTATTCAAAATAGTAAATAATCAAAAGAAAGATTGGAAACTAGATATAATTGGAGATGGAGTATTGAAGGATCACTTGATTAATAAAATTATGGAGTATTCATTGCAAGATAATGTAATACTACACGGATATAAAGATAAAGAATTTATAAATAAACAATTATCAAGTTCCTCTATATACGTTATGCCATCCCATGAAGAATCATTTGGATTAGTATTAATAGAAGCACAATCTTTTGCATTACCATGTATAGCATTTGATAGTGCAAAAGGTGCTTGTGAGATTATAGAGGATAAAGTAAATGGGTATTTAATAAAAGATAGGTCTAAAAAAGATATGGCTAATAAAATTATTAAACTTATAGATGATATAGAAGTAAGAAGAAATATGGGAATACAAAGTAGAGAAAATTCATATAAGTACTCTAAAACTAATATATCATATATGTGGTTTGAGTTTTTAGAATCTATATCTAGTAAGCAATAGGTGATAGGATGATTAATTATATAAAAAAAACATATAGAGGAAATAAAGAATCTTTTTTTAAAATTTTAGAAAATAACTTAGTAAACAATAAGAAAATGTTTATAGTAACTGCTAATCCTGAAACTTTTATGAAGGCAGATTCTATAAGTGAATTTGATAAAGCTTTAATGAAAACAGATACTACAATAGTCCCTGATGGAATAGGTGTAGTTAAAGCAGCAAATTATATAGGAATAAATGAAATAAATGAAAGAATTACAGGTGTAGATATAAGTTATAAATTATTAGAACTTGCTAATAAATATAGTAAATCAATATATCTTTTAGGTGCTAGTAAGGATGTTATTGAATTAACTGTTAAAAATATAAATAGAGAATATCCTAAAGCTAATATACTGGGGTATTCAGATGGATATGTAGATGATAAAGATTATGTATTTAAAACAATAAAGAATATATCTCCTGATATTATACTAGTTGCATTAGGTGTTCCAAAACAAGAATTACTTATAGCTAAACATTATGATAGTTTTTCAAAGGGAATATTCGTAGGTGTTGGAGGAACATTTGATGTTATAAGCGGAACTAAAAAAAGAGCTCCTCAAATTATACAAAAGCTAAATATTGAATGGCTTTATAGAATAATTGGTAATAAAGAGAGAATAAAGAGATTTTATGATAGTAATGTAAAGTTTATTTTTAAGTTAAGAAAATTATCAAAAGAAGAAAAATAAAGGTAGGAAGTGTGACAACATGAAAAAAATTAAGGTTATGACTATATTTGGAACAAGACCTGAAGCTATAAAAATGGCACCATTAGTTAAAGAGTTAGAAAAGAGAGAAGAGATAGAAAGTGTAGTTTGTGTTACAGCACAACATCGTCAAATGTTAGATCAAGTTTTAGAAACATTTAATATTACTCCAGATTATGACTTAAATATAATGAAGCAAGGGCAAACTTTAGTCGATATAACAACTAGAGCATTACAAAGTTTAAGTGAAGTTATATCTCAAGTTAAACCTAATATAGTTTTAGTACATGGAGATACAACAACAACACTATCAGGAAGTTTAGCAGCATTTTATAATCAAGTTGCTGTAGGTCATGTTGAGGCAGGTCTTAGAACTTATGATAAATACTCTCCATTTCCTGAAGAAGTAAATAGACAGGTTACAGGAGTTATAGCAGATATGCACTTTGCTCCTACTGATGTTTCTAAAAATAATTTATTAAAAGAAGGTAAAAAAGAAGAAACTATATATGTAACAGGAAACACTGCGATAGATGCACTGAAAACTACTGTAAAAGACGATTATTATCACCCTATACTTGAAAAAATAGGAAATGATAAAATTATACTTTTAACAGCTCATAGGCGTGAAAATTTAGGAGAACCTATGAAAAATATGTTTAGATCTATAAAAAGAATAGTAGAAGAATTTGATGGAGTACAAGTTATATACCCAGTACATTTAAATCCATTAGTAAGACAGGCTGCAGATGAGGTTTTAGGAGATAATAACAAAGTTCATCTTATAGAGCCACTTGAAGTTTTAGATTTCCATAATTTCTTAAATAAGTCTTATATAATAATGACAGATAGTGGAGGGATACAGGAAGAAGCACCATCACTTGGTAAGCCTGTTCTTGTTCTTAGAGATACTACAGAAAGACCAGAAGGCGTTAGTGCAGGAACTTTAAGGCTAGCAGGAACAGATGAAGATGATATATATGATTTGACTAAGTTATTATTAACTAATAAGGATGAATATAACAAAATGAGTAAGTCATCTAATCCTTATGGAGATGGTATGTCTAGTAAGTATATAGTAGATGAAATAATAAAAAAATTTAGTTAAGATAAAAGTGAAATATATATTACAAATGTAGTATATATTTTATTTTTTTGCATAATTTAGGTATAATGACAGTTTAGAAAGGATAACTATGTATTTAAATAATTATTTCAGTAAGCATACAACAAATAATCTAAAAGCTTTTGCTATAATTTTAGTTATATTAGGTCATTTAGGTATTATAAATAGATCAGGTGCATGGGGGGTAGGTATATTTTTACTACTATCTGGATATGGTCTAACTCAATCATATATAAAATCAGGAATGATAGGTTTTTTTAAGAAAAGATTACTAGCAGTTATATTGCCTTACTCCATAGTAATGCTTATTTGGATATTTGTAGATTTTATATTAGGTAACAAATATAGCATACCAACTATAGTAACATCTATATTAGGAGTGAACTTTAAGTCAGTTATAGATGTTACTATGTGGTATATTTCTTTTTTAATATTATGGTATATTGCATTTTTTTATACATTTAAATTAATTAAAAATAACTATTTTAAGATAATTACTATGTTTATATTCTCGTATATAATTTACTATAATTTATATGAGTTATTTGATCAAAACGTAGGTGTTAGATTGTATACTTTATTATTTCCTATAGGTGTATCATTAGGTTTTTTATTTTCTAAAGAATTGAATATATCTGAGAAAATGTTAAAAAGTATATTAGGACATATAATTATATTTAGTTTTATACTATTTGAAATATCAGTAAATAGAAGCAATGATTATAGATATTATACATTGTCTATAATTATGTTCTCAGTAATGATTGTCTCAATTTTTATGATTATGCATGATTTTGAGTCTAAAATATTATCTTTTATAGGGAATATTTCTTTTGAATTGTATTTATTTGAAGGAGTATTTATAAATAAATATAACTTTATATTTGAATATATTAATAACAAAATTTTGAAGTTATTAACTTATTTTATTTTAATATTTATATTATCTTATATTTATCACAGTATAGTTAAAAAAATGAATAAGCATCATAATTTAGTTAAATAGATAAATGAGCATCAAGATATATATTTAGTTGAAATTGCAAAGTAATTTAATTATAAATTAAGATTTACAAGTTTAAGTATAATCATAAAATAATAAAAGAGACTAAATTTAGTCTCTTTTATTATGGAATAATATTTTCAAATATAAAATCATGTAGTATATCTAATGATGATTCATCAAATTTTATAACAAATCCTTTACCTGGAAGTGTAACAGGGGTACTGTGGTCTTCTAGAGGAAACTCTATTTGGTTTATAGATAAATTACCTATACCTAGTATTTTTCCAGCTAAACCTATTATTTCAGTAGGTTTCATATTTGTCTTAACATATGGAAGTATAGTATCCAATAGTTTTGGATATTTGCTAACTGGTAAATTTTTAACACCGTTCATAAGACCTTCTATAACTTGTCTTTGTCTTCTATCTCTTTCTTGAGTAGAGTCATTTTTTCTTATACGAGCATAAGATAGCGTTTGATATCCGTTTAATTTTTGAACTCCAGAACGTTCAATTAATTTCATAGGTTTAGTTTCGCCACTCCAGCTATAAGTTTCATCTTTTATAAATTTATTAATTTCGTTTATTTCACTTTTATGAACATCAACCTCAACGCCACCTAATGCATTAACTATGTCCATGAATGAATAGAAATCAACAACTGCATAGTTTTGAATATCTACTTCAAAGTTATTTTCAATAGTTTCTACTAATAAGTTTATTCCACCATATGCATAAGCATGTGTAAGTTTTTCCTCACCATGTCCAGGAATATCAACATAGGTATCTCTATTTAGTGATGTAAGTTTTAAGCTTTTATTTTTGCTATCTACCGTAAGTATCATCATAGCGTCAGATCTAGAGTTTTTTTCACCAGGTCTTCCATCAGTACCTGCTAGCAGTATATTAATTATACCTTTTTCTGATTGGAAATTAGTTTCATTTAATATACTTTTATCAGCTGTAGAATCATGCATAACATTTAACTTAAAGTAAATATAACCAAAAGCAGCTGCAGGAAATACTATAACTAATATAGCAAGTAATAGTACAATTTTTTTTAAGCCAGAGTTTTCGCTTTTTTCTTTTTTTATCGCCAAAATTATCCCTTCTTTCTTTTTAATTTAGCAATTTATACCTAAATATAACAATATATTTATTATATTAAAGTATTAGAATATATTCAAGATAATATAAATTATAAAAAATACAAACTATATAAAATCTAGTATATAACCAAATACTAACTTCCTTCATAATAATAAGTAAATATTAATAGGAGGATGTTCTAAATGGTATTAATACAGGCCTCAAGTATAGAGAAAAAAAATAACCTATCTGTATATAATTTAAATTATCCGATAATAAAATCAGATAATGAAAAAAATATAATAAATCACATAAATCAGAGAATATATGAAGATATAATATCTTTTAAAAGTGCAGTAGAAGATATATTATATAGTAGAAATAACCATTTATCGTGTATTAGCACAGATTATTATATTACCTATAATAATAATAATATTATCAGTATACCTATAGAATTCTCACAATTAGATGGATTATACAGTATAAGTTATATAAATTCATATAATTATGATATAAACTTAGAAAAAGAAATTAATATAAAAGATATATTTAATTCAGAGATAGATTATATGGAGATAATAACTAAAAAAATAGATAACAAGATAAAGGAATTATCACAAGAGCTTAGTATAGATAAATATATTATAGTATTGGACTATTTAAAAGATATAATATTTTCTGATAAACCTACGTTTTATATATCTAAAGATAGTATAGTCATTTGTTTTTCAAGTTATGAGCTAGATCCATCTATACCAGATTTAAGTACATTTAAAATTTCATTTCAAGAAGATAGAAGTTATTTAAGTAAGTATATTATAGAAAAAATAATAGACAGTTAAATTTGGAGGAGATAGAAATATGGTAGTATTTCAAGAATATAACAGAGAATCAGCTGTAAGTTATGCTAGAAGGTGGGCTCTTGGTAGAAACCCTGCTTATATGGACTATGAATTATGGGGAGGTGATTGTACCAATTTTATATCTCAATGCTTAAGAAGTGGTCAAATACCTATGGATTATGTTGGTAGACATGTATTAGAAAAATGGTATTGGAATAGTGATAATAGTAGAACTCCCACATGAACTTCAGCAGAACCATTTTATAAATATATAATAGGAAACAATAGTGAAAATACACAAAACTTTGGGATATATGCCAAAATAGCAAATTATAATGAGCTTGAGATAGGAGATATAGTTCAACTTGTATATGATAATAATGCATACCACAATATGATAATAAGCGAAGTAATATTGGAAGGTGAATATCTTATTGATTACCTTATATGCCAACATACCTATGACCTTCTAGATTATCCACTTAGCTTAAAAGAAGGGGAGAGACGATATGTAAAAATACTTGGATATTATAAATAAATTATTTATAAAGCATTAAGAAACTATGTTTTTTGGAGATTATTTACATGATTTAGATATGCTTGAAAGTGCATACTATAGTTATGCTATAGAAAATGTACATTATGATTTAAAGAAAGTAGCTAGATTTATAGCAATAAAAAATATAGAAAATAGATTTGTTGAAAAAATTAAAGAAATACTAAATATATAATTAACTCGTTGTGCTAGTTGATTATAATTATTGAAAATACTAGAGTTCAACAAACTATATTTTGATATTTAAAAAAATCTATACAGTAATTGCAATATGTTTAGTAAAATAACTAGCACAACAGATTAATTAACTAAGGGCTATATAAATTATATCCCTTATAGACTGTAGATAAAATAGCTATTTTTAATTTATATAAAATAGCTATTTTCTTTTTTGCGTATAAGTAAATTACAGAATGAAAAGTTTTGTGTAAAACATATGAATATAAGTAATAAATAGTGGAGTTAATAAGAGCTATTTATTAAAAATTTACTTACTAAGTCAAAATTTGTTTAAAGTAGTAATTAAAAAGATATATATTATAGAGTAAATAATATGATCAAAATATATTTTTCTAAAGTAAGATAATAATGAATTATGTATTTAAAATGCAATGTAGTATTATATATAGCAGATAAAATTCATAATTTAAATAATAAATGAAAGGAGATAAGTTATGATCAAGGAATTTATAAAATATTATAAGCCATATAAAAAATTATTTGTGCTAGATATGCTAGCAGCACTTACAGTAGCATTATGTGATTTAGTTTATCCTATGATAACGAGGAGTATAATGGATGATGTTGTACCTAATAAAGACCTTAGGATGTTAAGTATTTTTGCCATAACATTATTAGTAATATTTATTATAAAGGCAGGACTAAATTACTTTATGCAGTATTGGGGGCATGTTGTTGGAGTGAGGATGCAAGGTGATATGAGAAGTTATGTATTTACACATCTTCAAAAGTTACCTAATTCATACTTTAATAACAATAAATCTGGTGTAATAATGTCTAGGATAATCAATGACCTTATGGAAGTATCAGAACTTGCACATCATGGACCTGAAGATTTATTTATATCTATAGTAATGTTTTTAGGTTCATTCCTTATTTTAATAGGGATAAATGTACAACTTACATTAATTGTATTTACAATATTACCTATAATAGTTATCTATGCTATAAGCCAAAGGAAAAGAATGAATAAAGCATTTAAGGAAACTAGAGTGAAAACTGGAGATGTAAATGCTACATTAGAAAATAGTATAGCGGGTATGAAAGTTACAAAATCATTTTGTACTGAAAAAGAGGAATTAGAGAAGTTTAATGAATCCAATAGTATATTTAAAAAAGCCAGAGAAGGAGCATACAAGGTAATGGGGCAATACTTCTCTGGAATGTTTTTACTTATAGATATATTAGAATTAATAGTTTTAATCGTAGCTGGATATTTTACATATATGGGTTATATAACTATGGGTGATTTTACTGCATATCTATTATATGTAAAAATGTTTATACAACCGCTTAGAAAATTAATAAACTTTACTGAGCAGTATCAAAATGGAATGACTGGATTTGAAAGATTTATGGAAATAATAAATGAAGAAACTGAGAAAGAATCAAAAAATCCAATAGAGTTAAAAAATATAAAAGGTAATATAGAAATAGAGAATGTATCATTCACTTATGAAGATGACAATGAAGTGTTTAAAAATCTTAGTTTATCTATAGATGCAGGAAAAACTATAGCATTAGTAGGGCCATCAGGTGGAGGAAAAACTACATTATGTAATTTGATACCAAGATTTTTTGACTTTGATAGTGGAGATATAAAAATTGATGGAATAAGTATTAAGGATGTAAGTTTAAAATCACTTAGAGAAAATATAGGTGTAGTAGCTCAAGATGTTTTCTTATTTACAGGAACTATAAAAGAAAATATAACTATAGGTAAAACTAATGCAACTGATGAAGAAATAATTGATGCTTGTAAAAAAGCTAGAATACACGATTTTATAATGACTCTTACAGACGGATATGATACGTATATAGGAGAAAGGGGAGTTAAGCTATCTGGAGGTCAAAAACAAAGAGTTTCTATAGCTAGGATATTTTTAAAAAATCCTCCAATTATGATACTAGATGAGGCTACATCAGCACTAGACAACGTGACAGAAAATGAAATACAGAAATCATTAGAAGAATTAGGTAAAAATAGAACTAATTTAGTTGTTGCTCATAGGTTATCAACGATAAAGAATGCAGATGAAATAATAGTCTTAACTGAAAATGGTATAGAAGAGAGAGGAACTCATCAAGAACTTATAGAAAAGGATGGGGTCTATTCTAAACTTAATAAAAAGTAGATCATATATGATAAAGACTATAATATTTTAACTAAATTAATAAAATAATATAATTAAAAAATAATTTATAGGAGCTAGATTTTTTATGAAAAATAGCTCCTTTTTTATAGTCTAGTATAGCTAATAGATCTAGAAATTCTATCTAGCATTTCTTATTTGTTGCTTATAATGATGTCTGTTCTAGTATTTCAAAGTTTATCAAATAAATTAGTTCACATACCTTTAAACTCATTATCACTAATTATAAAGAAAAAATAACTTCAATAGACATATCATATACATTAAAATAATCTCAAAAAAATAAGACAAGCTTATATGGTGGGTTCATTCTTTGCAATAAAGAATATGGACAAATACTAGGTTTAATTAATTTTAAATTTTGCATTAGGATTTTGTAGTGGATAAGCACTATTTGGAATATGTGCTGAAAACTTTGGATATAATACAACTTGGATATGAATAATAGGACGTATAGTGATATTATTTATATTGCTTATAATTTCAGCTAAAGGTATGACTAAAGTGAACAAAGAAAGATTAGAAAAAATAAAGAATTAAAATTTAGCTAAAGTAACTTAATACAAGAAGGCTGTCTATTAATTAGACAGCTTTTTATATTTGAAGTAAAGTTATATTTGTCAAAGTGTATATGTTTAAAATAAATTATCACGGACATAATCCTAATAAAATATATCGGGGGTATGATATAAAAATGATAACATTAAATAGAGAAAGTATTATAAATGGATTACTAGAATTAATGAAAGAAGAAGAGTTAGAAAATAGTATTATACTTGATAATATAATATCAATAATAAATTTAAATGACATAAGTAATTTAGAAAAATTAAAGCTTATAAATAATGAGTTAGGCAAAATAAACTTACTTGATTTTATATCTAATTAATGGTAGTTTAGATTTAAATTAATATTAAGGAGGAGAATTATGAAATTTAAGTTTTGTCATAATAATTTTAATGTATTAAATCTTGAAAAAAGTTTAGAATTTTATAAAAAAGCACTTGGCTTAGTTGAAACTAAAAGAACAGTAGCAAAAGATGATAGCTTTATATTAGTATTCTTAGGTGATGGAGAGAGTTCACATAAGTTAGAATTAACTTGGTTAAGAGATTGGGATAGGCCTTATAATTTAGGAGATAATGAATTTCATCTAGCATTTAGAGTTGAAGATTTTGATGGTGCGTATAATTTACATAAAGAAATGGGATGCATATGTTATGAAAATAAGGAGATGGGAATATACTTTATAGCAGACCCAGATAATTATTGGATAGAAATATTACCAGCAAATACTAAATAGAGGGAAAAGTTATGAATAAAATAATAGTTGTAGTGGCGAATAATAATGATTGTGTAGAATCTTTAAAAAAAGCAGGAAATTCTATAGGTGTAGAAATAAAATTTGAAATACAATCAGAAGGAAAAATAATAAATGAGCTTTCTATAAATGATATAAAAGAATCAACAGCGGTATTATTTTCTATAGATGGAGAAATAGAAGAGGTAGAAAAGATAGAAAGATTTATAGATTGTGAATACTATGAAGTTGAAGAACAATTTATAAAAGATGATGCAAAATCAGTATTACAAGAGATATTATCAGACTTAAATTAATTTTAGGTAAGTAGAAAAATAATAAATGAATATAAGTAAAAAATATATATAAGACCTTTAAGGTAGTTACTACTACTCTTAAAGGTTTTTTATATACTAATGTATTATAAAATATATATGTTGTGTATAATTTGTATCCTCATAATTGTTTTGAGTAATAGATGTATCCTGTAGCGGTAGCAAAGATATATCGTTGGCGAAATAAAATGTTTCGCCGACACGTCGCTCAAATGAAGTGAGTTTTTTTATATGGTAATATCTTTAAAGAAATAGTGTAAAATATATTTAATAAGGAGGATTTAACGTGATTAAAAAGACTATTATAAATAATACTATTATATTTATGATTGTTATGTTCTTTGTTATTACATTTAAGTCGATATTCGGCGAAGAAAATATATTAATTGGCGTTACAACAATAACAGCAACACTTATGTTTTTAGAACGAGATTTTACTGGATCGCCTTTAAAGAATACATTAAAATTTATAGGAATAAACTTATTGATAGGAATAGGAACATCACTTACTGTTGTAAGTAATATGTGGTTAGGACTTATAATCAACTTTATAGTAGTATTTATATTTAGTTATGCATTTACTTATAATTTAAGACAGCCACTATATGTTCCTTTTGGATTACAGTATATATTCTTATTAAGTACACCTGTACCAACTGATAAATTAGGTACTAGGTTATTAGCTTTAATATTTGGAGCACTTATAATAATGTTAGTACAATTACTTTTTAATAAAAATAAATTAGCTACTAGTGGTAACAGGATATTAGTAAATGTATGTGAATCTATTGAAAATAAAGTATGTTGTATTAAAGATAAATCAAATAATTGTGACTCTATAAATAGTATAAGTTCATCTATAGATGAATTTAGAACTATAGTATACGATAAAAGAGAGTCAGATTACTATTTAACAAAAGAAGCTAAAATAAAGTTAAATATGTCTGTAGCATTGGAAGGAATAAGTAGAATATTATATAGTGACAATAATAAGTCGATAAATG
This sequence comes from uncultured Romboutsia sp., assembly GCA_937880075.1. Classification (GTDB taxonomy): domain Bacteria; phylum Bacillota; class Clostridia; order Peptostreptococcales; family Peptostreptococcaceae; genus Romboutsia. The sequence continues at coordinate 27,605 of CALFLM010000067.1, forward strand.
TAATGATACTAGATAATTTAGAAGAATTAATAGAAGTTTCGAAAGAAGTAATTTCCATTAACTCTAAAGAAAATAAAATAATACAACCAAATTCTTATAATATAAAGAGTATTTTAAACTATTGTCAAGAGCATGAAATAAATGATTTGCTTAATTTACAGTTATTAGAAGGAATGATTTATTTAGATGATACATTAAAAGAGCTTACTAAGCTTGATAAAAAGCAATATAAAGTAGTTGATAAAATAGGCAATAATTCAGAAATATGCAAAAATAAAAATATCAAATCTTTTTTTAAAGATACTGATTCACCGAAATATTGTTATGCTATGCGTATGGCTATAACTATGACTATTGGATTATTTTTAATGGAATATTTTAAACTTTCTGAAGGTAGATGGATATTGTTTACAATATTATCTTTAACTACTCCATTATATGAAGCATCTAAACATAAAATTAGATATAGAATAGAAGCTACTTTAATAGGGGCTGTAATTATAATTATACTATTTAGCATATTTAAAACTGAAGACAGCAGACTATTTATAGTAATGTTAAGTGGATATTTACAAGGATATGTAAATGAATATAAGCATAAAACAATATTTGTAACTATATCAGCAATTGGATCTGCAGCTATTGTTGGCAATGTTCAAGCATTGACAATTGAAAGAGTAGTAATGGTAGCTATAGGTACTATAGTAGCGATAATAGCTAATAGGTATTTATTCCCTTATAATTTAGAAAAATCAAATTATCAATTAAGCAAAATTTACGATGTTTCTATAAAAAAAATGTTTAATGAATTACGTAATTTGTTAGAGGGGAAAAATAATCCTGAAGTTATAAAAAATTTATTTGTTACAATATCTATTATAGAATCTAAAGCTAGGCTTAATAAGCAAATATATGAAGATAAAAATTATATCAGCATAGTAAATGAAAGAAGATGTTTAGTTAGTAATATTTATGAGTTATATATGTGGATTTATAGAGAAAGTATAGACTCTGAGGATAGAGAGAAAATTATTAAATATATAAAATTATTAATTGAATATAGAGATTGTGATACAACAAATAAAGTAATTTTTTTAGAAAAAGGAATAAAAGAAAGTAAAAATATAAAAACAAAGATTATAATAAGTACTATAGTAGTAATATTTAAAGAGCTTGATAGACTAAATGAACTAGTTAAATCAAAGAAAAAAGCTCAGATTTAAAAATCTGAGCTTATTTCATTTAATACTTCTTTTAAAGTAATAAGAGAATCATTTAATTTATCGAGTTTTTCATCTGGCAAAGTAGATATTTTATCTTTTAATGATAATTGAATTTCTAAGAAACTATTTTTTAAATATATACTTCCTTTTTCTGTTAAATTGATATTTATAATTCTACGGTCTTTTTCTCCAGGAATTCTTTCAATCATTCCCTCATCGATAAGTTTATTTAATAACTTAGTCATATTAGGTGTAGATATAAAAAGTTTCTTTCCTACTTCTGATATAGGTAGCTGTCCTTCTTTTTTTAAAACTGCTAATATTTGAAAATGTGAATGATTTAAATTACCTTTATCAAATTTACAGTTATCATGTAAAAGTTTCTTTTTAAATAACGGTATAATACTTATAAAATTTTGAACAATTGATTCTAATTTAATTTCATCCATTTATTGTTACCTCCGTAAATGTAGATATTTGTTATTTAATATTATTAATTTGTAATAATATTAGATAACAATATTTATATTATTGACTTTTATTAAAAAAAGTATATACTTAAAAAGTATAATAGTTAAAAGTCATAAGTATTAAAGAATATAACTATTATATTATACAACAAATTTTATTGAAATGGAGGTAGAAGTTTAAATATGACTAAAGTTTTAAAATACTTAAAGCCATTTACATTATCACTTATATTAGTCATTGGTCTTTTGATAGTACAAGCGACTTGCGATTTATCTTTACCAGACTATACATCAAACATAGTTAACGTAGGGATACAACAAAATGGTATAAAAAACGCGGTTCCTACTGTTATTAGAGAAAAAGAATTAAATAAACTAATGATTTTTATGGATGATAGTCAAAAAGATAAAGTTAATAAAAATTATAAGTTAATCGATAAGAATAGTTTAAGTAAAGAAGAATATGACAAAGAGGTAAAAAAATATCCAATATTAGAAAGTGAGCCTTTATATAAGTTAAATACAAATGATAAAAAAGAAATAGAAAGTTTAAATAAAATAATGAGTAAGGCTTTGGTGAAGGTATCGGGTATTGAAGCTGCAAGCCAACAAGGGAAAATACCTAATCTTCCAAAAGGAGTAGATATTTTTTCTGTAATTGAAAAACTACCTCAAGCTCAAATAGATGAGATGACAAAAGAGATAGATAATAAAATAAGTGATTTAGATGAAAATATGCTAACTCAATCATCTATATATGCTGTAAAAAATGAATATGAGGCTATAGGTATAAATATAGAAAAGTTACAAAATAATTATATATTTAAATCAGGTGCAACTATGCTAGGGATAGCACTTATAAGTTTAGCAGCAACTATAGTTGTTGGATTTATTGGATCAAGAATAGGTGCAGGTATAGGAAGAAGTCTTCGTAAAGATGTATTTAGAAAAGTTGTAAGCTTTTCTAATGTTGAATTTGATAAATTCTCAACTGCATCACTTATAACTCGTAGTACTAATGATATTCAACAAATACAAAACTTCACGGTGATGTTTGTAAGAATGATATTATATGCACCAATACTTGGTATAGGTGGAGTATTAAAAGTTTTAAATACTGATACATCAATGGCATGGATAATAGGTGTAGCAGTTGTTGCAATACTTTTAGTAATTATAGTACTGTTTAGTTTAGCAATACCTAGATTTAATAAAGTACAAAAACTTGTGGATAAACTAAATTTAGTAACACGTGAATCATTAGTGGGTATGTTAGTTATAAGAGCTTTTAGTAATCAAAAAATAGAGGAAAAAAGATTTGATGAAACTAACCAACAGTTAAGAAAAACAAATACATTTGTAAATCGTATAATGTCAGTAATGATGCCTACTATGATGTTAATAATGAATATGATAACAATATTAATAGTTTGGGTAGGTGCTTATAATATTGATTCAGGATCAATGCAGGTTGGAGATATGATGGCATTTATTCAATACTCAATGCAAATAATAATGTCATTTTTAATGTTATCAATGTTATCAGTTATATTACCAAGAGCATCAGTTTCAGCTATGCGTATAAATGAAATATTATCAACTGATGTAGCTATAAAAGATTCAAAAGAAACTAAAGAATTTGATGAAGATAAGTACGGAGAAGTAGAGTTTAAAAATGTTTCATTTAAATACCCAGATGCAGAAGATGACGTTATAAGTAACATAAATTTTGTTGCAAAACCTGGTCAAACAACTGCTTTTATAGGAAGTACAGGAAGTGGTAAATCAACTTTAATAAACTTAATACCTCGTTTCTTTGACGTTACAGAAGGTGAAATTTTAGTAAATGGAGTTGATATAAGAAATATTAATCAGCATAAACTTAGAGATGAAATTGGATATGTTCCACAAAAGGCAGTTTTATTCTCTGGAACTATAGATAGTAATATAAGATATGGAGCAGAAGATTCCACAAAGGAAGATATAAAAGAAGCAGCAAGTATTGCTCAAGCTATGGAATTTATAGAATCAAAACCAGACAAATTTGAGACTGAGATATCTCAAGGTGGTACAAATGTATCTGGTGGTCAGAAACAAAGACTTTCAATAGCTCGTGCCTTAGCTAAAAAGCCTAAGATATTTATATTTGATGATAGTTTCTCAGCACTAGACTTAAAGACTGATGCAAAACTTAGAAAAGAATTAAAATCAAAAACTAAAGATGCAACAGTTTTAATAGTAGCTCAAAGAATAAGTACAATACTTCATGCTGATCAAATAATTGTACTTGATGAAGGTAAAGTTGTAGGAATAGGAAATCACGATGAACTTATGAAAAATTGTGAGGTTTATAAGCAAATAGCACTATCTCAACTTTCAAAGGAGGAGCTAGACAATGAGTAATAATAAAGGAATGAAAGGACCTGGTGGCATGGGCAAAGGTCATATGGGAATTGGCCAAGAAAAGGCTAAAGACTTCAAAGGTACTATGAAAAAACTACTAAACTATCTAAGACCATACAAATTTGCTATCTTATTGGTTATAGTTTTTGCTATAGGAAGTTCTGTATTTAATATAGTTGGACCTAAAATATTAGGTAATGCAACAACCAAAATATTTGAAGGGTTAGTTAGTAAGGTAAGTAATAGTGGTGGAGGTATAGATTTTGATGCTATAATTAAAACCTTAACTATGCTTGCAGGTTTATATATTATAAGTTCGATATTCTCTTTTATTCAAACTTTTATAACATCAGATATATCTCAAAAGGTATCTTACAATTTAAGAAAATCTATATCTGAAAAAATTAATAAATTACCTCTTAATTACTATGATAAAAAGACTAATGGAGAAGTTTTATCGAGAGTAACTAACGATGTAGATTCAATAAGTCAAAACTTAAATCAAATATTATCACAAATGATAACAGCAGCAACTACTCTTATTGGGGTTTTAGTAATGATGTTATCGATAAGTGTTACAATGACGTTAGTTAGTTTAATTGTAGTGCCTTTATCTTTAATAATGATTATGTTGGTTGTGAAGAAATCTCAAAAGCACTTTAGAGTGCAACAAGAATATTTAGGTCACACTAATGGACATATAGAAGAAATGTATAGTGGTCATAATATAATGAAAGCATTTAATGGTGAAGAAAAAGCTATTGAAGAATTTGATAAATTAAATGATACATTATATAATTCAGCTTGGAAATCACAATTCTTATCAGGTATGATGATGCCGATAATGATATTTATAGGAAACTTAGGTTATGTAATAGTAGCTATAATGGGTGGTTTCTTAGCTATAAGAAATAAAATACAAGTTGGTGATATACTAGCATTTATTCAATATGTAAGATCATTTATGCAACCTATATCTCAAACTGCTCAAATAGCTAACGTAATGCAACAAACAGCAGCAGCAGCAGAAAGAGTATTTGAATTTTTAGAAGAAGAAGAAGTTGTAGAGGATGTTAAAAATCCATTATCAACTGAAGGTATAAAAGGTGCTGTTGAATTTGAACATGTTAGATTTGGATACAATGAAGATAAAATAATAATAAATGATTTTTCTATTAATATAAAACCAGGTCAAAAAGTAGCTATAGTTGGACCAACTGGTGCTGGTAAAACTACTATTGTAAAGCTACTTATGAGATTTTACGAATTAAATGCTGGTAAAATACTTATAGATGGTCATGATTATAGAGATTTTACAAGAAAAGATTTAAGAAAAGTATTTGGTATGGTTTTACAAGATACTTGGTTATTTAATGGAAGTATAATGGAAAACATACGTTATAGTCGTCTTGATGCAAGTGATGAAGAAGTAATTGAAGCTGCAAAGTTAGCTCATGCTCATCATTTTATAAAGACATTAGCTGATGGATATAATATGGAAATCAATGAAGAGGCAGATAATATATCACAAGGTCAAAAGCAATTATTAACAATAGCTAGAGCTATACTTTCAGATCCTAAAATACTAATATTAGATGAAGCAACAAGTTCTGTAGATACTCGTACAGAGGTATTGATACAACAAGCTATGGAAAATCTTATGGAAGGTAGAACAAGTTTTATAATAGCTCATAGACTATCTACTATAAAAAATGCAGATGTAATACTGGTAATGAAAGATGGAGATATAATTGAACAAGGAACTCATGAAGAATTATTAAAATCAAAAGGATTCTATAGTGAATTATATAACAGTCAATTTGAAGAAGAAGTATGCTAAGTGATTAAACCACACTAATCTTATAGATTAGTGTGGTTTTGTTTTATGTTTATTTACTAAGTATATTTATATAATGTGTTAAGAAATAGAAACGTAGTTTATCTTACTATGTAGATAATCTAAAATTTCAGATACAAAAGAACAAAATAAAAAGACAAAATTACAAATACAATGAAATAAGAAGGTACTAAAATTAATTATATAAAAGGGAATAAGAAGACATTAATGATAAGTATAAAGATAATAGGTATATATCAAGCAAATGTTTTCTGGATATTAAATAAGTCTTATAAGGGGTTGATGATTATGCCAAATATAGTACTAACAAGAATTGATAACAGATTAATACATGGTCAAGTAGCAACAATGTGGTCTTCAAGTGTAGGGGCAAACTTATTATTAGTTGCAAATGATGAAGTATGTACAAATGAGTTTAGACAAGGTCTTATGGATATGGCTGCACCAAGTTTTGCTCAAACAAGATACTTTAGTATAGAAAAGACTATAAATATAATACATAAGGCGAGTGATACTCAGCATATAGCAATAATATGTGAAACTCCTCAAGATGTGGTTAGATTAGTTGAGGGTGGTGTGCCTATAAAGAAAGTTAATATAGGAAATATGCATATGGCAGAAGGAAAAAGGCAAGTATCTAAAGCTGTATGCGTAGATGATAATGACGTTAAAGCATTTAGACGTCTTCAGGAATTAGGAGTAGATCTAGAAATCAGGAGAGTTCCAAGTGAATCTGCTGAAAGTTTAGATGAATTATTTAAATAAAGGGGGTAAATTTTATGGAATTAAGTTTTATCCAAATTGGTCTTATACTTATTGTAACAATGATAGCAGCAATTGACCAATTTAACTTTTTAGAATCTTTATACAGACCTATAGTTATAGGACCGATAATAGGTGCTATAATGGGGGACTTACAAACAGGACTTATAGTTGGTGGTTCTTATGAATTAATGATGATAGGAGCAATGCCAGTTGGTGGAGCACAACCACCAAATGCAGTTATAGGTGGGATAATGGCAACTGTATTTGCTATTCAATCAGGATTAGATGTTTCAGCAGCACTACCACTTGCAATACCATTTGCATTACTTGGTCAATATGCAGTTACTGCATTATTTACAGTAATGTCTCCTTTAATGGGATTATGTGATAAAGCAGCAGAAGAAGCTAATCCTGCGGGTATAGATAAAGTTAATTATATGGCAATGGGAATATTAGCAGTTTCATTTGCATTAATAGTTTTAGCTGGATTGTTATCAGGTCAAGCAATAGGTGAAACTTTAACTAAAGTATTACCAGAGCAAGTTTGGGCAGGATTAACAGCAGCTGGTAAGATGATGCCTGCACTAGGATTTGCAATGTTACTTAAAGTTATGTTAAGTAAAGAATATGCAATATTTATGGTATTAGGATTTGTATTAGTGGCATATGGTAAATTACCACTTTTAGCTATAGCTATGGTAGGTATAGCTGCAGCAGTTTATGACTTCCATGTAAGTATGAAAACTAAGAATAATACAGGAGGAGGTATGACAGATGGCATCTAATACAGAAACAGTAACAAGAGGTCAATTAGAATATATTGATAAAACTGAAGGAGAAACTCTTGATAATAAAACTTTAAATCAAATGGCTTGGAGATCTATGTTTTTACAAGCATCATTTAACTATGAAAGAATGCAAGCTGGTGGATGGTTATACTCTATACTTCCAGGGCTTAAGAAAATACACAAAAATAAACAAGACTTATCAACTTCAATGAAACATAACTTAGAATTCTTTAACTGTCATCCATTCTTAATAACATTTGTTATGGGTATAATATTATCATTAGAACAGAAAAAATCAGATGTTCAAACGATACGTTCTTTAAGAGTTGCAGCAATGGGACCTTTAGGGGGAATAGGAGATGCAATATTCTGGTTTACGCTATTACCTATATCTGCAGGTATAGGAGCTAACCTTTCTCTTCAAGGAAGTATATTAGGGCCAATTATATTCTTTGTATTATTTAATATAGTTCACTTAGGTCTTAGATTTGGTTTAATGCATTGGTCATACAAAGTGGGTGTTGAGGGAATATCTAAGCTTACTAAAAATGCTAAAGAATTTACAAGAGCAGCTACAGTACTTGGGATGATAGTTGTAGGAGCATTAATAGCTTCATATGTAAATATAAATATAGTTACTCCAGAATATTTAAGTATGCAAGGGACTATAGACTTACAAAGTATATTAGACTCTATAATGCCATGCTTATTACCACTTGCAGTAACATTTGGCATGTATGGATTAGTTAAAAAGAATGTATCTCCAATGGTTAATATATTAATATTAGTTGTAATAGGTATAGTAGGAGCATTCCTTGGCATATTTGTATAGATTTTAGGAGGAAAAGTAAATGTTAATAATAACAGGTCATGGTAACTTTGGATCAGGTCTTAAAACTAGTTTGGATTTGATAGTTGGTAATTTTAACTTTGTAAAACCTGTTGATTTTACAGAAGATAAGTCTCCAGAGTATTTAAAAGCAGAAATAGAAAATATTATAAAAGAAACAGATAAAAAGATATATATATTTACTGATTTAGTTGGAGGAACTCCATTTAAAGTAAGTAGTGAATTGACATTAGAACATTCAAATGTAGAAGTTTTTTGTGGAACTAACTTACCAATGCTTGTTGAAGCTACTATGATGATGTCCTTAGGGTGTGATATAAATAGTGAATCAATTAAAGAAGCAGGTTTAAGTAGTATAAAACCACAAGCTAAGAAAGTTATATTTGCTGAAGATGGAATATATTCCAGTCATTTCCACGGAGCCTTTATCCATATAATAAAAATCACTAGTTAAATAAATTTATTTTTCTAGTGATTTTTTATGTAAAGGCAATGAATGTAATTATTAATGTAAAAGGATAAATATTACAATAATAAAAAATCCTAATATGGAAAACTTAAATATAAGTATTTATTTAGGAGGCAAAGTTATGGATAATATGAGAGAAATGAGAAATAAAGTTCAAGATGGAAAATATAACCTAACTTTAGAAATAGCAGAAGGCACTTATTTTGGAACTTATGATGACGTTGATACTAAGTCTGGAGAAGATTTAGTTAGAAATTATTTAAGAAGTAACTCAGATGATGCTAATTTTAATGATATAAAAATAAAATATAATAAAAATAGACATACTGTAAGGGTTACAGCTGAACTAAGCTATGATAATAACGTACATAGTGATTATCATAATAGAGGTAAATTAATGTAATTTTAAAATTGGCATAACTATATAAAGGACAAGTAAAAATATTAATTAAATTTTTTTAAAAAGTATTGACTAATTAAATTTAAGATGATATAGTAATACTTGTCCTTGAGAAAAGGACAAAATAAATGAAAAAAACTTAAAAAATAAGTTGACAAAGAAAAATGACTTTGGTAAACTTAAGAAGTTGTGAAATGAACTTTGAAAATTAAACAGTAGGTT